>CAYYAV010000114.1:0-5891 GCA_964469865.1 uncultured Fusobacteriales bacterium
ACCACACGTAGCAGAGAACTTCTCCACCAACGCTATGCTTTCTGCATTCCTTGTCTGTTATAACACCTTTAGGCGTTGAGACAATGGCAATTCCTAAGCCCCCTAATACTTTAGGTAAGCTTTCTACTGATGAATAAACTCTTCTTCCTGGTTTGGATATTCTTTTCAGACCTTTAACCACAGCTTCTCCATCAACATACTTTAATGTTACTACTATATCTTTTTTAGTTCCTTCTTCTTTTACTTCATAACTAACTATATATCCTTCATTTTTTAATATATTTGCTATACTTTCCTTAATTCTAGAAAACGGTATCTTAACTTCTGTATGTCTTGCAGTATTTCCATTTCTTATTCTAGTAAGCATATCAGCAATAGGATCTGTTAAATGCATTTGTTTGTCCTCCTCTCAAAATTACCAGCTTGATTTTTTAACTCCAGGGATTGCTCCTTCACCAGCCAACTGCCTGAACATTACTCTTGAAATTCCAAATTCCCTCATGAATCCTCTCGGTCTTCCATTTATCTGGCATCTGTTTCTTAATCTAGTAGGTGAAGCATTTCTAGGTAATTTAGATAGCTCTACAACTGCTTCCCTATCACCTTTTCTAGCCCTCTCTTTTAATTCTGCCCTTTTTTCAGCATATTTATCTACTAATTTTTCTCTCTTTAAGTTTCTTTCTACCATTGCTTTCTTAGCCATTTATAAAATTACACCTCCTTAATAATAGAACTTATCTTGCAAACGGCATTCCGAATGCTTTTAATAATGCTCTTCCTTCTTCATCGTTTTTTGCAGTTGATACTATAGTTATCCCCAGTCCGAATATCTTATCAACTTTATCGATTTCTATTTCAGGGAAAACGATTTGTTCTTTTAATCCTAATGTGTAATTACCTCTTCCATCAAATCCTTTATTAGAAACTCCTTCAAAATCCCTGACTCTTGGTAAAGTAATACTTATCAGCCTATCTAAAAATTCATACATTTTCTCTTTTCTTAATGTAACTTTTGCTCCAATCTTCTGACCTTGTCTTAACTTAAAGCCGGCTTCTGACTTTCTTGCTTCCCTCGCAATTGGCTGCTGTCCAGTAATCTGACTTAATTCTTTTACTGCCTGGTCAATCAGTTTAGGATTGCTTACAGCTTCTCCGACACCCATATTTACTACTATTTTATCTAATCTTGGAACTTGCATTATATTTGTGATATTTAATTCTTTCATTAATGCTGTAATTAATTCATCTTTGTATAATTTCTGTAATCTTGGAATATATTTTTCAGCCACTTGGTCTTCCTCCTCTCTCTAATCTCTTATATCTGATTACCAGATGCCACTGATATTCTCACTTTTTTTCCATCTCTTATTTCATACCTTACTCTAGTCGCTCTTCCTGCCTTTTCGTCCCAAAGCATAACTTTTGAAGAAAAAATCGGCATTTCCTTTTCTACAACTTCGCCTTGTGGGTTCATTGCATTGGGCTTTATATTTCTTTTTTGTATATTTACACCTTCAACTATTATTTTCCCTGTTTTAGGAAATACTTTCAATACTTTTGCAACTTTTCCCTTATCTCCAGTCTGACCTTGACCATCTTTTTCATTTCTAGGCAGGTCCTTTGATCTTCCACTAATTACAACAACTGTATCCCCAGTCTTAACATGTAATCTGTTAGGTATTGCTTTAATTTTCGGTTTAGCCATTTGTAAACCCTCCTTCCTATATTACTTCTGGTGCCAGAGATACTATCTTCATGAAATTTTTCGCTCTCAGTTCTCTCGCTACAGGTCCAAAAATCCTTGTACCTCTTACTTCTAAGTTTGAATTTAATATAACTGCTGCATTATCATCAAATTTTATATATGATCCGTCCGGTCTTTTCAATTCTTTCCTAGTTCTAACTACTACTGCCTTGACAACATCTCCTTTTTTAACGTTTCCGTTTGGGGTAGCTTCTTTAACTGATGCCACTACAATATCGCCAATTTTTCCGAATCTTCTCCTAGAACCACCTAATACTCTGATAACCATTATTTTTTTTGCTCCTGAATTATCAGCAACATTAAGTATTGTTTGCTGTTGAACCATCTAAATTTTCCTCCTCTCAAGTCTACTGTATACTATTTCGCTTTTTCCAAAATAGTAACAACTCTCCATCTCTTATCTTTACTTATCGGCTTTGTTTCCATTATTTCTACTCTGTCACCAATACCGCATTCGTTGTTTTCATCATGTGCCTTGTATTTTTTTGAAGTTTTTACCCTCTTTTTATAAAGTTTATGTAATTTCATTGTTTCCTCTAAAACAACTACAGTTTTATCCATTTTATCAGAAACTACTATTCCTTCTCTTACTTTTCTCTCGTTTCTTTCCACTGACGAACCCTCCTATTTCACAGTTTTTTTCTCAGTTATGATTGTCTTTATTCTGGCTATATCTCTTTTTACTTGTCTAATTTTAGTAGTGTTTTGCAATTGTCCAAGAGTTTTCTGAAATTTCAGATTAAATAATTCCTGTTTCAGTTCTTTTACTTGTGTATCTAATTGATCCATTGATAATTCTCTTATTTCATTTGCCGTCATTACTTATCACCACCCACTTCTTCTTTTCTTACAAATTTAACTTTGATAGGCAGTTTGTGTCCAGCTTTTCTTAATGCTTCCTTGGCTTTCTCTTCTGATACTCCTCCAACTTCAAACATTATCTTACCTTTTTTAACTACTGCTACCCAACCTTCTGCATTACCTTTACCTTTACCCATCCTTGTTCCTTCAGGTCTTTTTGTATAAGGTTTGTCAGGAAATATTCTAATCCAGATTTTACCTTCTCTTTTAAATGTCCTGTTTATAGTTATCCTGCATGCTTCTATCTGTCTTGATGTAATCCAGCCAAATTCTTTAGCTGCAAGCCCGAATTCACCAAAATCCACTTTATTTCCCTTAGTTGCTACGCCACCCATTTTCCCTCTGAACTGTTTTCTGTATTTTGTCCTTTTAGGTATTAACATTATTCGTTTCCTCCTTCCTTTTTAGAAAGAACTTCACCATTAAAAATCCATACTTTTAATCCTAACGCACCATAAGTTGTATGTGCTGTTGCTGTTGCATAATCCACATCCGCTCTTAAAGTATGTAAAGGTACTCTTCCTGAAAGTGTCCATTCACTTCTTGCTATTTCAGCACCATTTAATCTTCCCGATACCATTACTTTTATTCCTTTTACTCCTGCTTTTTCAGCTCTCTGAACTGCCTGCTGCACAGCTCTCTTATATGCTACCCTTTTTTCTATAGCTGTTGCTATACTTTCCGCTACTAGCTGTGCATCTTTATTAGGATTCTTGATTTCCTGTACTTTAACCTGTACTTTTTTGTTAGTTAACTTTTCTAAATTCACTTTTAAAGCTTCTATTTCCTGACCTTTTCTCCCTATCAGTATTCCCGCCTTACCAGTTTCTATTATTACCGTTACATCAGTTGGCGATGTTCTTTCAACCTGAACTGTTGAAATGCCGGCATGATAATAATTTTTCTTAATATATTCTTTAATTTTTATATCTTCATGAAAATTATTCAAGTATTCTTTTCCTTCAGCGAACCATCTTGAATCCCAAGTTTTCGTGATTCCTATTCTAATCCCCCTAGGATCTACCTTCTGTCCCACAGACTTACCTCCTTAATGACTTCTATTTCAAATTAGTTTTTTTCTTCAACTTCCACTGTTATATGTGCAGTCGGTTTTCTTATAACATCTGCTCTTCCCATTGCCCTTGGGCTTATTCTTTTTAATACCGGACCCTTATCTATCAATATTTTTGATATATATAGTTTGTCAGGATCCATATTGAAGTTGTGTTCAGCATTTGCAATTGCCGATCTTAAAGTTTTTTCTATATATTTTGCTGCCTTTTTATTTGTAAATCTTAGTACATTCAATGCCTGTAAGGCGTTTTTCCCTCTTACTATATCCGCAACCAGTCTTGCTTTCTGAGGACTTAATCTTTGATAACGTAATTTAGCTACTACTGCCATTAAAAGGCCTCCTTCCGTCTATATAATTTATCAGGAAATTCCTGATTTGTTTCATTTGCTGTTTCCACTATTTTCTTTTATCTTTTTTTGCATCTTTTCCATGTCCATAGAAAGTTCTTGTTGGTGCAAACTCACCTAACTTATGTCCAACCATTTCCTCAGTTACATATACAGGTATATGCTTTTTGCCGTTATATACCGCAAATGTATGCCCTATAAACTGAGGGAATATAGTTGATCTTCTAGACCATGTCTTGATAACTTGCTTTTTTTCACCTAGAGCTTCTACCTTTTTTAATAAGTAATCGTCAACAAAAGGTCCTTTTTTTAATGAACGAGCCATTTTTTTCCTCCTTGCTTCATTATAGTCATATTTTATTTCTGTGGCTGCCATATATCACATAACCATGGCATATCAGGCAACCTTTATTTCTTCTGTTTCATTTTCTAACTTATTTTTTTCTTCCTCTGACAATAAATTTATCGCTTGTCTTCTTACCTCTAGTCTTCTTACCAAGAGCCGGTTTACCCCAAGGAGTCACAGGTGACTTTCTTCCTATCGGAGACCTTCCTTCTCCTCCACCATGAGGATGGTCAACAGGGTTCATTACAGATCCCCTTACATGAGGCTTTCTTCCCAGATGTCTATTTCTTCCAGCTTTACCTAACGATACCAGAGAATGTTCCGAATTTCCTACAGTTCCTACAGTAGCCATACATTCCTTATGAATCAGCCTCAACTCTCCTGACGGCAGTTCAACGTGACAATATATTCCTTCCTTAGCGACGAGCCTTGCAGCTGTTCCTGCTGACCTTGCCAGCTGCCCACCTTTTCCAGGCAACAGCTCTACATTGTGTATTACTGCTCCTATTGGAAGATCCTTTAATTTCAAAGCATTTCCAGGTTTAATGTCTGCCCCTTCTCCCGCTAAGACTGTATCTCCTTTTTTCAATCCGTTCGGAGCAAGAATGTATCTTTTTTCTCCATCAACATAATGTAGCAATGCTATGTTAGCTGTTCTGTTAGGATCGTATTCAAGAGTGGCAACTTTTGCAGGAATCCCTATTTTATTTCTCTTCCAGTCGATTACCCTGTATAATCTCTTATGTCCTTTGTGCCTGTTTCTACCTGTCCTATGACCATAGTTATCTATTCCGTAAGATGATCCCAGAGGTTCTGTCAGCGACTTTTCAGGTCTGACTTTATCCAGTTCATGATTAACTAATATCGACATATGCCTTGTCCCACTAGTTATCGGTTTCAATTTTTTAATTGGCATAACTCTTTCTCCTCCATTTTTTTAGTTTGTTTTGTAAATATATAATTTACTTCATTTTCAGATACAACTCTGCCTTGTGTGTACCTAAATTTTTGTAAAATTACCACATAGGATAACTAACCTAATTATTGTATCACAAAATTTAAAAAAAATCTACTTTTTTTAATAAATATTTTTAGATTTTCAACTAAAAAAAGTTATCTCAATTTAATAATTAAAATAACTTCTAGAATTTAATTTTTACATATATTCTAATTATGCTTTACTTGATAAAAGAAATCAAATTTTAAATATATCTAAGTTTCTTGTATTATATTTATTTTTACTATTTTATTCTGTCTAATTTTGACATAAAAATATCCAGAAACTCATCTTCATTTATTTCTTCTCTTATCCAGTCCTCTCCCTTTTTTATATATATTAAATCTATTGTTTTTATAAAATATTCTAAATTATCTCCTTCAAGTTCCTCTTTAATGGCTTTATTAAGCACTCTTCTTATTACTCTGCTCTTTTCTTCTTCTGTCAATTCATCATAATTTATATCTAATTTTAATAAATTATTATCTTTTTCTAATAAT
>CAYYAV010000115.1:0-5866 GCA_964469865.1 uncultured Fusobacteriales bacterium
TATACTTAAACATCAACAACATCTATAGTAACTAAAGGATTAACGGTAGCTTTTGAAACAGAGTTACTGCAATAGTTAAATTACATTCGATGGAAAATAAAAATAGAATTCATATTGATAATTTCAGACTACAGGTTTGGAATAGAAAACCTGTTCAGGCTACAGAAACATGTCCTGGATGAAAAGGAAAGCAGGCTGATGTCTTATTTCAGTTCATATTTCTCATCTCCTAGGACCATATATTCTGAAATTACTGTTACTGATGTGGAGTGGCCAGAAGTAGAACTTGAAAATGGAGAAAAAATAAGGGCCACAGCTGCAAACTACAGTAAAGAAGTTACAAGGAATAGGAATCAGAAAGACAGGAAAACAATGTTTGAAAACTATTACGGAGTATTTAAGAAAAGAGAGAATACAATAGCTGCAATATATAATTCCATATTACAGAAAAATATAGCTAAAATGAAGGCCTATAATTATGACACATTTCTTCTAAGTGCCTTAGAAGGAGATAATATTCCCCAAAATGTATATACGAATCTTATAAATACTGTAAAAGAAAATACAGCCCCTTTAAGAAGATATTTAAAAATGAGAAAAGAGATCCTTGGGCTTGAGAAATATCATAATTATGACGGATCTGTCAGCCTTATCGAACTCAATAAAGAATATGAGTATGATGAAGCAAAGGAAATAGTCCTTAAATCAGTTATACCACTAGGTAAAGAATATGAAAGTAAAATGAAGAGGGCAGTTTCAGAAGGATGGCTTGATGTATTTGAAACCAAAGGTAAAAGATCGGGGGCGTATTCTGCAGGAGTATACGGAGTACACCCTTATATGCTTCTAAATTATAATAAGACTATGGACAGCATATTTACATTAGCCCATGAGCTAGGTCATACTCTTCATACACTCTATTCTCAAGAAAATCAGCCTTTTTCTACTTCGGACTATACAATATTTGTCGCAGAGGTGGCTTCTACGTTCAATGAAAGACTTCTGCTTGATTACATGCTGGAACATACTGATAGTCCTGAGGAAAGAATAGCCCTGCTTGAACAGGAAATAAGGAATATAACAGGTACATTCTATTTTCAGACTCTACTTGCAGAATATGAATACAAGGCACATAAGCTGGCTGAAGAAGGGCATCCCATAACAGCGGAGGTATTAAGCGGTATAATAGAGGAACTGTTCGAAGGATATTATGGAAATGAAATGGAAAGGGATGAGCTTGTACATATCTTATGGTCCAGGGTTCCGCATTTCTTTAATTCTCCGTTTTATGTATATCAGTATGCCACATGTTTTGCTTCTTCAGCGGTATTATATGAAAAGGTTATCAAGGAAAAGGACGAAAAGAAGAAAAAGGAAGCTCTTAAAAGATATATTGAGCTGCTTTCTTCAGGTGGAAGTAAATTCCCTATGGAACAGCTGAAGGAAGCAGGAGCAGATCTGGAAGAAAAATCTACAGTAGAAGCTGTGTCAAGGCAACTTGACAGCTTACTGGATAAACTCGAAGAGGAAATAGTAAAGATAAAAAAATATTTCTAGATTTCATTTTATTTTAAGGTTGAATTGATAGAATAAATCAGGAAACATAATATTAATATAAAGAGAGGTAATGATATGGATATAAGAAATAAAATGAAAATATTTTTTCCTGATATAAAAAAAGGGATAGAAAGGTTCCCTGTAACAATCCTGTTCGGAATCATGTCATTCATATGTGCTGTTATAGGAAATGAAATTACCTATAAAGGTGCAGAATATATGGTGATTGCTAAAATATCTATATTATGGGCAAAACTGTTCGCAGTTGGGATACCTCTTTCAGCTACTGTAGAACTGATAAGGGAGAAATATTTTTCTGATAAGAAAAAGCAGATATTCAGGCTAGTTTCTTTTGCAATTACAATGGCATTTCTTTTCGGATTTAAGATATGGATGGATAACGCACAGGGAGACAGTACAATCAATATAGTATCAATGGGAGTAATTTTTTATGCAAGTTTTCTGCTTTTTCCTATAATTGATAGAAAAAATGATAAGGAAAAGTATCTTCAGACAGTTGTAGGAAACCAGCTGCTTACAATAGCTTTTGCAATAGTACTGTATCTGGGGATAGCAATTATACTTACGGCAATAGATTTACTGATGATAGAGATAAACAGAGAACTTTATATATATACATTATATTTTTCGGCACTGATATTTGGTGTAATATTTTTTGTATCTAAGCTGAAAGGAATAGATGAAAGCCTGGAAGATTATGAAATTCCTAAAATGGCACAGATATTATACAGCTATATAATTATTCCCCTTATAATTATATACACGCTTGTTCTTTATTTATATTCAGCCAAGATCCTCATATTATTAAAAATACCTAAGGGAATGGTTTCCAATCTTGTACTGTGGTATACGGTCTTCAGTATTTTTGTGATTATTATGGTAACTCCTCTGACAGAGGAAAACAGGATAGCTGAAAAATTTAAGAAATTCTTTCCTGTAATTTCATTGCCTCTAATCTGTATGGCAATCTTTTCCATATCTGAGAGGATATTTCAGTATGGAGTGACAGAAAAAAGGTATATTATTGTAGCGTTAAGTATATGGTTACTTTTAAATATGATAATATATATTATAAGACCCGATGTAAGAAAAGTTCTTATTTCGTTAATAATAATAATATTTATTACAGTTTTCAGTCCATGGAATATGACAAAGGTATCACTGGCAAGCCAGACAAAGAGACTGATAAAGCTTCTGACAGATAATGGACTTATGAAAGATGGTAAACTTTCAAAAAATGATAACGTAAGCGGAAAAGCTAAAAAGGAAATAATAAGCCTTATTAATTATTTCTATTATGACGATATAGGGAATAAGAAAATAAGAATTGATGGGAAGGAATATGCTTCCGCAACTGATTTTATGAAGGAAATAGGAGCTAATTCTGATTGGAATAACTATAATTCCTATTCAACTATAGAAATTACCAAAAAGAACATTTTAACTGAAGTAAAAGGGTACGATTATTTTATCAGTTTGAGTGAATATACTTCATATGAACATGAGAAAATAATATCTGGAGGAGAAATAGATATACAAATATTAAAAAATGGAGAAATGGTAATTACAGACAATAAAAAAAATGAAAAGCTGGCAACGATACCTATAAAGTCGGAATTAAATAAAATAATAGCCAGTTTAAAAAATGAAATCAAAGATGATAATAATATCTATAAAATAGAAGTTCCTTCAGAAAAGTTGACCTTTACAGGAGAAAATGAAAAAATAAAATATAAGGTTGAATTCAGCTCTATAACTTTAAGCAATAAAGATATAATTACAAGTTATTATATTAATATGTCTTTTTCTGAAAAATAATTGACTATTATCAATATTTATGATACATTTTATATGAAATAGAAAATAATAAACGGAGGTCTAAAGAATGGGATTTTTTGATTTTTTGAAAGGAAATAAGGAGACATCAGTTAAGGAATTTGAAGGGAAAGTTTTAGCACCGATTTCAGGAAATATATTACCTTTAAGTCAAGTACCTGATGAAGTGTTTGCTCAGAAAATGGTAGGAGATGGAATAGCAATAGAACCGACTGCTTCAGGAATAATGTTGTCGCCTGCTGATGGAAGAGTAGAAAAGATATTTGATACCAATCATGCTTTCAGCATAGTAACTACTGCAGGAATTGAGATTTTTGTACATTTTGGTATGGATACAGTTAAGCTAGATGGTAAAGGCTTTGAAAGAATAGCTAATGAGGGAGATACTGTAAAGGCAGGAGATCCGCTAATCAGATATGACTATGATTTTTTAAAGGAAAATGCAAAATCTATTATAACTCCGGTAATAATTTCAAATTATGAAGACTATGCGGATTTAGGTAAAGTTGAAACAGGGGCAGCAGAAGCAGGAAAAACTGTAGTTCTGGATATAAAGAAATAATATTTTAATAATGCTAACATTGACCATGGTTTTATAATATAAATAAAAAAACATATTTATTAAATTAAAAATAATTAAATATGTTTTTTATTTTATAAGATTATTTCAGTTCCCTTTTTACATAATTTTTATTCCAGTCAATCCTAATGGTAAGAATAAAAAATATGACTGCTGCTACGGTGTTTGAAAATAGATTCCCCCAGAAGACGGCATACAATCCTAAGTAACTTTTTGTAATGAGAATAAAGAGATATCTTAAAAACCATATCCTTAAGATAGACATGACCATTGTGATTCTTGTCCTTCCTAAAGCGATGAATACTCCCTGACATACAGAAAATATACCAAAGCTTATGACTGAATAAGTATAGATATTTAAAGCTTTGATAGCTATATCTATAACCTGAGGTTCCCTTGTAAACATATGAGTAAAGAATTCTGAAAAGGGAAGGATTGCTATAATAGAAATAATTGCAATTATAGTACTCGTAATCCATCCATAGTTAAATATTGTCCTGGATTTCTTTATATTCCCTATCCCGAGATTCATACTGATCATAGTAGTTACAGTAGTTCCGATAGAGGAAGGCAGGATAAAGCATATAGAATTTATATTTGAAGCTATCCCCTGTCCATTCAGGGATACGGCACCATATTTTTCTACTTCTTTATTTATAAGAAAAAATCCCAGATAGATGAGCATATAGCTGATCATGGATGGAAATCCCAGAGAAATAAGCTTCTTTATAATAGGAAATTTCATATGGTAAGTCCTTAAATCCAGTTTAAATTCACTTTTCTTAATAAAAAGGTCATGAAACATCCATATAGTTATAGTAATATAGGAAAATAATGTCGCCATGACAGCTCCTACAATTCCCATTCTGAAAATATACAGGAATATAGTGTTGAATATGACTTTTAAGACTAGAAGAATCATAATTCTTATAAAAGTAATTTCTGGACGTCCAATGGCATTTTTAGATGCATTGTATATAGATGCAAGAAAAACGAGGGGCATAACCAGGGAATATAGAGAAATATATGTAAAGACATAATATCTTATTTCAGGGGTAGTAAATTCAGAAATCCAGAAAGCTAAAATTATACAGATGGGAATAAGGGCCATTCCTATAAGAAAACTGAAGACGAATATCTGAAGAGTCATCTCCCTCACTGCTCTCATTATTCCGCGTCCATAAAGCTGGCCTATCATGGACATGGCAGCTACTCCTAATCCCTGGGAAAGGGCAAGCATTATGTTGAGGACAGGCTGGCTGAAAGAAACGGAGCTTGCCACTAGGACTCCTGCCAGATTATTTAAGAAAAGTCCGTCTGATAATGGGATAAGGGCCTGGATTATTCCTACCATTAAAGTTGGAATTGAAAGAAATAAAAGTGTATGCAAAATATTACCGTTTAAGATCATTTCACGGCGTTCTTCCGAATTCTGTTTTTTTATGATTTTCATTATAAATCTCCGTTTCTAAGTTAATATAATCTTGTTTTGAAAATTTTTTTTGTTATAGAAATAAATTCCTTAACTTCTTCTTTATTGTTTCTGGAAAGTGATAAAATTCCGTAAGAAAAAGAAGAAGTGAACTTTATTGGAATCTTAACAAGTTCTTTTTCTTTATGATAGAGGAAACTAGGAATTATACTGACTCCTATTCCAGATTTTATCATAGTACAGCATATGTCTATACTGTTACTGAAATAAATATTTGAATCAGGACTCTGGATTAAAAGCCTGTTCTGAATTTTTGCCATTTCCCCGAAAGAATTCATAGGATCAAGAAAAATTATATTTTCTTTCTTGAAGTCTTCTAGATAAAGGAAATTCCTGCCAGAAAAAGGATGACTTTTAGGAACTATACAGATTGGATATCC
>CAYYAV010000116.1:0-5864 GCA_964469865.1 uncultured Fusobacteriales bacterium
ATTCAGCATTTCATTGTCTCTAAGTGGAATAGGTGTCATTCCGCCTTCTGTTCTCCACTTACTCATAAGATCCTTTATTTTCCTGTTTTTCTGTTTTCTGAATACAGCATAGAATTCTCTTTTATTTCTTAGCACACTCCCGGCTTCAAATCCTCCCAGGTGAAGAGAAATCATTACTATTGCCTTTTCAGTTTCATTAGAAAGCTTTTCAACTATTCCATTATTTTCTACATATGCATTCCCTCCAGAAGTTATCTCTTTCAGAAATATAGATGTCATAATCATCTTGCCCATAGTTCTATAGGAACCCTTGGCTATATCTATAACTTCTTTTCTACTTTTTTCTGGAAATGCATTGCTTATATTATCTATTGTTATTAATCTTCTATTTTTTATAAGATAGTAAGAAAGGATTCCTAGTCCTTCAAAAAACCTGTACCGTATTTTTAACGGAAAAATTGAAAGAACTCCTTTAAATCCAACCAATACTATCCCAGTCAATTTTTCTTTAAATGTGTATTCCATATTTTCTCCTTGATAAGGATTTTTAGAAAAAAAGAGCATACAAATCCATACGCTCTCCTTTTTATTGCCTTTATTTCCTGATTCCTAATTTGTCAATTAATTCTCTGTATTCATCAATATTCCTATTTTTAACATAATTCAGCAATCTTCTTCTTTTTCCTACCATTTTTAATAGCCCTGCTCTAGAATGGACATCTTTAAAATGTAATTTTAAGTGTTCTGTCAAATGATTGATCCTTTCTGTCAATAGCGCTATCTGCACTTCAGCAGATCCTGTATCCTGTGCGTTCTTTCCGTATTTTTCAATTATTTCCTGTTTTGATTTCATTGCCATTAATTTTTCCTCCCAATATATATATTATTTAAACCAAGAACATAGTGGCAACTTATGTTCATAGTATAAATTCCTAATTATGATAACACAATTAATATCTTTTTGCAAGCTTTTATTTTTCAGGTCTGATAACTTTCTTCCATTATCTGATTAACATCTTTCTTCCTACAGATGTCTAAAATATTATTCAATCATTTCTTTTACCATCATCTCATAATTCACAGGTAATTCCAGCTGTTTTACAACTTTTCCATTATCTATTTTCAGATTAAAAGGAAATCCTGTTATTCCAAACCCTCTTATTATTGATCCATCTGCATCATAATAGGCAGGATAGTTATATCCGTTCTTTGTTATATATTCCTTTACCTTATCCAGACTTGAACTAGAATTTGTAAATATTACCAGGACATTTACCTTATCTTTATATTCATCATAGAATCTCTGTATTTCCGGTGACTCTTCCTTACAATGTGGACACCATTCAGCCGCTATTATCAGCAATGTCTTTTTCCCATTATTCAGAATCGAATCGCTATCTATCTTTTTTCCACCCAGATCTTCTAATTTAAAATTAGGTATTGCTGCACCCTCCTTAGATACATCTACAAAAAATTCCTTGCTACACCCTAAAACAAACATCATAAGTACTGTCATTATTAAAATCATTTTTTTCATCTAATTACTCCTTCTCCATATTTTTCTTTATAATTTTATATATCTCTCAAATTCTTCTTCCAGATTATACCCGTATTCCTTAGCAACAGTCAGAAATAATTTAGCTTTGGGCTTATTCTTCTTATGGTAATAATAGACCCCAAGATTGTAGAATGCTACAGGATTAAATCGTGTTGCAGCACGTAGATTAAGCTTCCTGACTTCATCGTTCCCTAAGCTGTAGTAAAGGCTCAGTTCTATAATGGACCTTTCATCTCCATTGTTTGATAATCTTTGTAATATTTTCTTAGCTTCCTTATTTGACTTTATGTTTTCCTTATTATTTACAGGTTTCGTTTCTTCCAGAATACCGGCGAGCCTGAATCCGGCACTTATAGATCCCATATTATATGCCCTTGTACAAATTTCTTCCGCTTTCTTCCATTCTTTTCTGGTTTCATACAGTCCACATAGATATGCCATTATATCTGTATCATTTTTTTTAACTGCTTTCAGGTAACTTTCTTCTGCCTTGTCATACATTTTCAGATTTTCGTATATATAACCTTTATAGCCTGTTATTAGGGAGTCTTCTGAATTTACATCATTCAGGACTTTTAAAGCCAGTTCATAGTCCTGATTAAAATTTACCAGTTTATATGCTATTTCAAAGGCCGCCATATAATACCTGTTCTTGAAGAAAAGTTCATTAAAAATTTTTACTGCCTCATCGTCCTTATCTTCATTTTCAAGTATTTTAGCCTTAACATATAGAGCAGGGACATATCCGGTATTTATAAATTCCTTCAATATTTCATAAGCTTTTTCATAATTAGAAAATTTTTCCAGTATTAGTGTTCCTAGTTCCTTTTTTTCAGAAGGGATTATGGAACCGTTACCAAGTTTTATATTTAGCTCTTCTATTCTTTTATATTCTTTAGTTAAATTCCTGTTATAGTTATATGAATATGTAGAATAAATTTCCCCTGCGTCTTTCCCTTTTTCAAAATATTCCTGTGCTTTGGAGAAATTTAAGTTCTCCTGATATATATTTCCAATCATGTAATAAGCTTTACTGTTACCTTGCCTTACAGATTCTTCAAACATGCCTATAATCTCTTTTTCAGGCTTTCCTAGATCCCCCATCACAACTGCCTTATAATACTCGGCATTTCCTTTGCTTTTTTTTAGAAATTGATTGAAGAAACCCTCTCCTTCTGGTCCAATATACAAATAAGCCAGAGTAAACGCATCAGGATTTCCTGCTTTTACAGAAGATTCCAGATACTTGATTACATACTTCTTATCTTTATTTTCTAAAATTCCGATTAATCCTTTTTCAAGTGAATCATATCCCCTATTTAATCTCCCGCACGAGATTAGGATAAATGGAACTAATAACAAATACCATACCCATCTTTTCATTTTTTTTATTCATCATCCCTAACTAATTCAATTTTATTAATATTTTATTAATATTCTATTATTTTATATTTGTTCCGAGCTTTATTGCACTATCTATTTCTATGAGCTTTATTTTCTTTTTCTCAGCTGTAGTTAAAAGCATCCCCTGGGAGACTTCACCTTTAAATTCTGCAGGTTTCAGATTTAATACTGCCATTACCTTTTTCCCTATCAGCTCCTTTTCGTCAGGATACCACTTAGCTATACCGGAAATTATCTGTCTCCTCTCATTTCCAGTGTTTACTATAAATTTAAGCAGCCTATCTGTTCCTTCTATTTTAGAAACTCCTGTTATTTCCACTACTTTAATTTCTATTTTAGAAAAATCTTCTATAGTTACCGGGTTTTCTATGACAGGATTTTCATTAAACTCCTTTTCCACTTCATCGGCTTCTATTCTTGGAAATAGAGGTTCTGCTTCATTCAGTCTGTTTCCCTGAGGGTAGATTCCCCATTTCTTTATTTCTTCGATTCTAAGATGATCAAAATCTACATCTAATCCCAGCTGTTCAGTTATTTTCTTAGCTGTATCAGGCATGAAAGGAAATATCAGTACAGCAATCTTATACAGGCTTTCAATCAGATTATACATTACTGTAGAAAGCCTATTCTTTAAAGTCTCATCTTTAAAGAGATTCCATGGCTCACATTCATCTATATACTTATTCATTCTGGAAATAAATCTCCATATTTCCTTCAATGCTTCTGAAAACTGATAATTAGTCATACGTTTTTCCAGATTATTAAGTATTTCATTCCACAGGGCTATTATTTCATCATCCAGAGAAGTATCAACTTTATTTATTATGACTTCAGAATTGAAATATTTCTTCTGCATCCCTATGGTCCTATTGAGAAGATTTCCAAGATCATTTGCAAGATCTGAATTAATCCTTTGAATCATAGATTTCTTTGAATAGTCGGCATCCTGTCCGAATGTTGCTTCTCTCATAAGGTAGTATCTGAATGGGTCCAGTCCATATTTTTCAACTTCTTCCAGAGGATTTACAACATTTCCGAGTGATTTTGACATTTTTTCTCCTTCTACTGTCCACCATCCATGTGCAGCCACAGTATCTGGAAGTTTTTCTCCGGCCGACATGAGCATTGCTGGCCATATTATAGCATGGAATCTTAATATATCTTTTCCTATAACATGATTTACTGTTCCATTTGTCCATATATCTGCAAATTCCTCAGGGTTCTGTGAATATCCTGCTGCAGTGAGGTAATTTGTCAGTGCATCAAACCATACATATATTATATGCCCTTCTTCAATCTCCAGAGGAATTCCCCACTCAAAAGTAGTCCTTGTTATAGATAAATCCTGTAATCCCTGTTTTATGAATGCCACTACTTCATTTTTCTTTCCTTCCGGTTTTATAAAATCTGGATTTTCTTCTATATGTTTTAAAAGAGCATCTTCGTATTTTGAAAGTTTAAAAAAATAAGAAACTTCTTTTACATCAATGACTTCTTTTCCCATGTATTTCCCATCAACAAGCTGATTCTCCGGAACAAAAGTTTCTTCTGAAACACTGTATTTACCTATATATTCTCCTCTGTAGATATCACCTTTCTCGTTAACTTTTCGTATTATTTCTCTTACACTTTTTTTATGCCTTTCCTGAGTAGTTCTCATAAAGTCTGTATTAGATATGTTCAATTCCTTCCATAACGAAGTAAAATTCAAGTACATCTTATCTACCCACTGCTGAGGAGTAAATCCGTTTTTTTCAGCTGCTTCCTGTATTTTTTGTCCATGTTCATCTACTCCTGTTAAAAATTTTACATCATATCCGGTTAATCTCCTGTATCTTGCAACAACATCGCATATTATTGTCGTATATGCTGTTCCCACATGGGGTGCCGCATTAGGATAGTATATTGGCGTTGTTATATAAAATGATTTCGACATTATTTCTCCTTTCATGTTCTGTTTTTATTTTATGACTGTATAGGTCAGATGTACAGGTTACTCCGTATTTTTTCTCTTTGACATATATTTCCCGTTATATATTTCATATGCCCTGTCTGTACATTTATGAATATTTTTCTTTATAATTTCTGCAGCGGTTTCTATATCTGTATCTTTTGAGATATAGAACGGTTCTCCCATGTAATGTATATTTCTTGAAAAAAATTTAGGAATTTCCAGTTTATCCCATAATTTTTCAAATATCCATTTCCTATCAGTATAGGAACTGACAGGAATTATGGGAAGCCCTGTCTTCTGAGCTATAAAGATTGCACCAGGTTTAGGTTCATGAATAGGTCCTTTAGGCCCGTCTATGGCTATTCCTAATGTATAGCCCTGCTTTGCATATCTTAAAGCTTCTTTCAGGCTCTTTATATTATCTCTGTTTGAAGAACCTCTTATCAGTTCGTTCCCCTCTCTCCTAAGAAGCTCTCCCAATATATCTCCGTCTTTCGATGCGCTTACCATTGAAGCCTTTTTTATAATTTCTCTTGTTGCATTACAGACTGTAAATATTTTCCCGTGCCAGAAAACTATTATGGCAGGATTCTCTATATCAGTTTTTGTATCTTTAAAATAATAGTATTCTTTTCTTGTCATATAATTCAATATTCTGTAAATTCTATGTAACAAAATTCCTGCAAATCTGTATTTATCCATAACAACCCCATAATTTCTAAATTTATTCCAATTAATCAAGTTTATATACTTCCTTAAAATATGAAGAAATATTTTCAAGGTTTTCAATTATTTTATCATCTGTCTCATCCTTTGAATCAGGATTTATAAATATCAGTGTAGCATATCCAAATAAATATGTCCATAACCTTTCCAGTGCTTCCTTTGCCTGTTCATAAGTAAGCTTTGGAAAGCTTTTTATAAGTATTCTTTCCTGTAGCAGGAAAT
>CAYYAV010000117.1:0-5860 GCA_964469865.1 uncultured Fusobacteriales bacterium
ATCTCAGATAACTTTCGAGACAATCCCTCGTTGTATTAATCAATATTAATCTGTATATTTTTTAAACGCCAATACCGCATTATGTCCACCAAAGCCAAGTGATGTAGAAAGTCCTACATTTATATCCCTTTTTACCGCTTTATTCGGCGTATAATCCAGATCACATAAAGGATCAGGATTTTCATAGTTTATTGTAGGAGGTACAATTCCTTCATCAATAGCCATTGCAAGAAATGCAGCTTCAACTCCTCCGGCACCACCTAACAGATGTCCAGTTGCTCCTTTTGTAGAACTTACTGAAATATTATAGGCATGTTCTCCTAATACTGTTTTTATAGCCTGTGTCTCATTCTTGTCATTTGCAGGTGTAGAAGTCCCATGAGCATTTATATATCCTACTTCTTCAGGTTTGGCATTTCCCTGGTCCAATGCCATTTTAATTGCTCTTGCCGCACCTTCTCCACCTTCTGATGGAGCGGTCATATGGTAAGCATCTCCTGTTTCTCCATATCCTATAACTTCTGCATATATTTTGGCTCCTCTTTTTTTAGCATGTTCTAACTCTTCAAGAATAAGGATACCTGCACCTTCACCCAGTACAAAACCATCTCTGTCAATCGTAAATGGTCTGGATGCCGTTTTTGGATCCGGATTAGTTGATAATGCCTTCAAATTTGCAAATCCTGCTACTCCACTAGGAGTAACCGTTGCTTCTGTTCCTCCTGCTATCATGACATCTGCCTTATTTAGCATTATTGCCTGAAACGCATCCCCTATAGAATTTGTTCCTGAAGCACATGCTGTGACAACTGTCTTATTTGGTCCTTTCGCTCCTGTATATATTGATGAATTTCCTGATGCCATATTTAATATTGCTGCAGGTATATAAAACGGAGAAACCTTCTTAGGACCTCTTTCTACAAGTTTTCCGACTTCTTGTTCAATAATATCAAGTCCACCTATCCCGGAACCTATTATAGTTCCGACTCTTTCTGCATTTTCTTCTGTTATTTTAAATCCAGAATCTTCTAATGCTTCCTTAGATGCCGCAATGGCAAACTGTGAAAATCTCCCAAGTTTTTTCAGTTCCTTTTTTTCTATGAAATCCTCGGGATTAAAGTCCTTCACTTCAGCTGCTATGTGTACTGAATGTTCAGCTGTATCAAAAGCAGTAATCTTATCTATCCCACATTCCCCATTTATAAGAGCTTTCCAAGTTTTTTCCTTACCTGTCCCCAATGGAGTTATCAGACCTATTCCTGTAACAACTACTCTTCTCATTTATACACCTCATATCTTTTTATATATTATTGACATATAATAATTTTATTTATATTATATTACATATTATACTAATTTTTATCTATTTTTTCAATATATATAATAAAAAAAGTTATATAGGAGACTAAGACTCCTACATAACCTTTTTATTATTTATTATTTTGATTCAATGTATTCTATAACATCTTTGACTGTCTTAATTTTCTGAGCATCTTCATCAGGAATTTCAATATCAAACTCCTCTTCAAAAGCCATTATCAGTTCAACAGTATCTAATGAGTCTGCTCCCAAGTCATCTACAAATGACGCATCTTCAGTAACTTGATCAGCATCTACCCCTAATTGTTCTACTACTATACCTTTTATTTTATCTAGCATTCTATGCCACCTCCAAATTTATTTTCAAGTTATTATATCAAAAGAATTAAAAAAATGCAATACTTTTTAAATTACTATTGTTATTTCTTTCTATCAATTCTTCCTGACTATAAATTTTCTATGCTTTCTACATTTTCTATGTTTATGACTTCCATATTCTTATTTATTTTCTTTATCAGACCTGATAACACTTTTCCAGGACCTATTTCATAGATTCTGGTAACTCCGTTTTCTGATAAGACATTTACTGTATCTACCCATTTTACAGGTCCAAAGGTCTGTCTATACAGCTCCTCCTTTATCTCGTCGGCATCAGACAACAATATAGCAGTAGTATTGGCAACAATAGGAATTTCTGGATTATTCCACTGATATCCCTCAAATTCCTTTTTCAATATTTCAGCCACCGGTTTCATAAGAGAAGAATGGAACGGTCCTGATACAGCCAGAGGTATAGCACGCTTTGCCCCTTTTTCTTTAAACAAGTCAAGGCTTTTTTCAATTGCATCCTTTTCTCCTGCAATTACTGTCTGTTTTGGTTCATTATAATTTACTGCTTCTACTATTCCGTTAATTCTACCGGCGATTTCTTCTACATCCGAAGGCGATAATCCTAATATGGCAGCCATGGAGCCATCTATCTTGGCTTCACTCATTATCTTCCCTCTTTCAGAAATTAATTTTAATGTATCGCTTTCATTCAAGAGTCCCGCTGCATAAAGTGCACTGTATTCTCCAAGACTATGGCCTGCTGCAAAATCTGCATTTATCCCCTTTTTCTTTAATAATTTTGTAAGAATTACCGATAAAAGTGCTATGGCGGGTTGAGCAAATCTTGTATCTTTCAGCTCTTCATCTGTACCGTTAAATAATATTTCTCTTATCCTATCATCATCTATTGCAAAAAATATATCATCAATTATTTTTTGGTTTTCCTCATCCAGCGATTTATATAATAATTTTACCATCCCGGCATACTGTGTACCTTGTCCAGGAAATACAAACGCTACTTTTGACATAGTTATCCTCCATTTATTTTATTTAATTTCTTCTGCCTCTTCAACCGTTGCTGTTTCGATATTCTTATTTTCCTTTGAAGAACTTTTAAATACTGCTTTCTCTTTTCTGTCATTTTTTACCTTGATTTCCTTAATCCCTAAACCTATAAGAGCTGCTCCTGACAGCAGTGCAACTGTTGGGAATCCTATCCTAAAATATTCTTCAAAAAATGTTATCAGGTATACATACAGTCCAACACCGAAAACTCCCCATCCGATCTTCTTTTTCTGTAAAACAAGATAAATCCCTATAAGCATTATTATTACCTGATAATTAAAAACATATTTCCATATACTGTCAGGTATGATATCCTTGAAAATATAAAACAAACTTACTATAATAATTACTATTCCCCATATAATTTTCCTATTCATTTAAATCACTCCTGTTATTATTAGATTATTTGTAAAATCTACCTGGACCATTCTATCAGCATTGAACCATAAGTAAGTCCACCACCAAATCCCGTAGCTACTATTTTATCTCCTTTTCTAAGTTTTCCCCCTCTATTAGCTTCATCTAGTGCCAGAGGTATGGTTGCCGCTGAAGTATTCCCATATTTCTGAAGATTAACATAGAACTTTTCCATAGGCTGTTTGAATCTCTTAGCTATGGACTCTATTATTCTTATATTTGCTTGATGAGGAACAAAAACATCTATATCATCAGCAGTCATATTCACCTGATTCAGGACATCTTCCACCGTTTCAGGAAATACCCTTACTGCAAACTTGAATATCTCCCTTCCGTTCATCTTCAGATAGATATCCTTATTCAAAATTGTCTCTTCAGTTACCGGCAGTCTTGAACCGCTTGAAGGAACTAACAGTTCTGATGCTCCGGATCCGTCAGCAGTAAGATGAACTGCCAGATGTCCGCCATTTTCCACTTCTCCCAGTACTACTGCTCCAGCTCCGTCTCCAAACAGGACACATGTATTCCTGTCTTTCCAGTCTATAACTCTGGACATTGTTTCCGCCCCGATTACAAGCACTTTCTTATAAATACCTGCTTTTATAAAACTGTAAGCTGCCGAATAAGCATATACAAAGCCTGTGCATGCTGCTGACAAATCAAAGGCTGCAGCATCTATTCCAAGCCTGTTCTGTACTATTGCAGCTGTAGAAGCTGCTGCATGGTCCGGAGTCATTGTAGCAACTATGACAAGACCTATTTCATCCTTATCTATTCCAGCGTTTTCAATAGCTCTTTCTGCAGCTATGTAGGAAAGGTCAGAAGTTGCCTCTTCAGGAGCTGCAATTCTCCTCTCTTCTATTCCTGTCCTTGTCCTTATCCATTCATCATTAGTTTCTACTATCTTTGCCAGATCATCATTTGTCAAAATTTTTTCTGGTACATAAGAACCCGTTCCCAAAATCCCTATTCTCATTTATTAAATTCTCCTTCTTGTATTCTATATTCCATTTTATCTTTAAGTTTTCCATATACAGCATATATGGCCTATAACTGATTACTTAATAGATTTTAGCATACTTGAAAAAAAAATACAATAAAAAAAGAGACTGTTATATTAAGTCTCTATTTATTTATTCAGTATCTGTTTCAGCTTGTATTACCTGTCTTCCTCTGTATACTCCAGTTTCCAGATTTACTCTATGAGGTCTTCTTACAGTTCCATCAGCTTCTACTATTATGTTTGGAGCAGAAATTGAATCATGTGCTCTTCTCATATTTCTTTTTGCTTTTGATGTTCTTTTTTTAGGTACTGCCATTATTATCGACTCCTTTCCAATAATTTGGTATGTAATAAGCATTATTATCAATATTGCTTTCATTAATCAAAATATACAAGATATTATAATAAATTACTTATAATTTGTCAAGTCTTTTTATTTTACATATAATTTTTAATTCCCTCCATATTTTTTAATCGGCTATTTTTTTACCTTTTTCCATTTTTTCTTGAAAATAGTAATATGAATCTACCGTATCCAGCAGATATCCGTCAACTCCAATACTATCTAATTTCTTCTGGTATTCCTTCATAATATTTCTCCATTCATTATTCCAGTACTTGACCACATAATTACCTTTCCAGTCGGGGTTTTCTTCCACTATCCATGACGGCCATTTCCTACTCCATTCTTCTTTCCAATACGCTCTGTAGTCTTCAGCTTCTCCTATACTGAAATAGGATATGATAAGTCTTTTTCCACCATTTTTTTTAACTTTCAGCTGTCTAACCTGATTTTCCGTGAAAAACACTCCATTATGAGAAGGCTCAATAATTAATAAATCAAAATCTGTATTTTTTAGGTATTCAAAATATTGATCCGTATCTCTAAATTTCTCAGGATTCAGGAGAAGAAGGAAGTTCTTTGCCTGATTTAATGAAATGATATCCTCTTTATTAAAAGGATTAATAGGTGTATATATTGCTGTTGCCTCAAACGAGGGGAGTAATTCGCTCAGAAATCCAGTTTTCCTGTCTTCAGATCGCAAAAATTCCTTTTTATCTGTTCCTTTACCATAATTAATTACAAAAACGGGTTTCCCGGTTTTTCTTATCTGTTCCAGCAGTCCTGTCATATATCTGGTATCTTCCTTATTTGTCTTCACATCGAATTTCAAGACATCTCCATAATAAAGGGACTCCTGTGTCGTTCCATCCGTTACTTTCAGAAATTTTTCATCTAGCTTATTATTCCTAAAATAAAGTTCATTTCCATTTTGAGTAATAATAAGTTTTTTCCCCGCTGAATTATTTTTTATCTCTTCAATAAATTTTTTCATCCTGTCCTTGTATATTTCTATTTTATCTTCCCCCTCAATTATTATATCAGATTTCATTTTCTTCTCTTCAGTTTTTTCATTGCTATTCCCTTTGGAAAAACATGATACTGAAGAAAATAAGAACAATAGCAGTAAAATTTTTTTCATTTCTCTAAATTCCTTTCAAAAGACTTTCCTAAACCTTAACATATATTCCTTATTTTTCTATTTTATATTTTTTAGAAAATATATTCTATGCCTATTTTCGCATATCCTGTAAAATGAGATTTAGAATCTGTTATATCACCATATCTTGACCTTTCATATCTGTATACAGGTCCTATTTTCCCCAGAATCCTCGTGTTTTCATTCAGTTCATGAGAATACAGTATATATGGTCCTGCAGTTG
>CAYYAV010000118.1:0-5753 GCA_964469865.1 uncultured Fusobacteriales bacterium
GATATCCAGAATGTCCAGAATTATGAAAAAATATTGAAAAGGGAGACTGAGAGAGTATTTTCTTTAATGAGGGAACTGAGTAATGAAACTGAAATAGTCGATATATTATCCCTCAAATATGACTATCATAATTTAAAGGTATTGTTAAAAGGAAGACTAGCTGAAAAAGATTTTTCTGATTTGCTGATGGATGCAGGAACGCAGAAGGCAGATAAGCTGAAGCTGAAATTTGATATTAAAAACTATAATGATATACCTAAGGAATTTGTAGAAGCAATCGAAGAAGTGGAAAAAGATTTTTCCGAAAACGGCGATCCTCAGAAAATAGATATAATAGTGGATAAATATTATTATAGAAATTTACTTCGGATTGCAGGAAAAATAGCTGTTTCTGTAATATCAGACTATGTCGGAGGTCTGATAGATTTTCAGAATATAATAACTTTATTCAGGGTAAAAAGACAGAACAGGGATATAAAATTTTTAGAAAATGTCATTCATGAAGGTGGAACTATTTCCAAGGAAAGGATAATGTCTTCTTTAAATGATTCCCCGGAAGCTATCGGAAATAAATTCAGAAGAGAAAAAATAGGAACATATTTAGTCAAGGGAATCGAAGCATTTAGTGAAACTGGAAGGCTATCTGAACTGGAAAAGATAAGTGATAACTACTTAATGGAGTTAAATAAAGATTCCAGATATATCGTATTTGGACCGGAACCGTTATTTAATTATTTAATAGCAAAAGAAAGGGAAATAAACGCTCTCAGAATGATAATGGTAAGTAAGATAAATAACATAAACCCAGAAAAAATAAAGGAAAGGCTGCGTGATACATATGCATAAAATAGGAGTTGTAGGAGATAAAGATTCCATTTTAGCCTTTAAGGCTCTAGGTGTAGATGTCTTTCCCGTTATAACCGGAGAAGAAGCCAGAAAGATAGTAGATACTTTGGCAAATGAAGATTATGGGATTATTTTTATAACGGAGCAGACTGCTTCGTTAATAGGAGAAACAGTCGAAAGATACAACAGGGAGTTACTTCCTGCAGTGATATTAATACCTAATAACCAGGGTAGTTTAGGTATAGGACTTGATAAAATAAATGAATATGTTGAAAAGGCAATAGGTTCAAACATATTTTAATGTTGAAATGGAAGGAGCAGATATTCATTGAAAGTAGGAAAGATAATCAAAGTTTCAGGACCTCTTGTAGTTGCAGAGGGAATGGATGAGGCAAATGTATACGACGTAGTAAAGGTTTCTGACAGCAAACTTATTGGAGAAATAATTGAAATGAGAGGAGACAGGGCATCGATACAGGTTTATGAAGAAACTGTTGGAATAGGACCTGGAGAACCGGTTTTTTCTACAGGAGAACAGCTTAGCGTAGAGCTCGGCCCTGGGCTTGTTGAAGCAATGTTTGACGGGATACAGAGACCATTGGAAGAATTTAAGAATATAGCGGGAGATTTTCTAAATAAAGGTGTAGAAGTTCCATCCTTAAATAGGGATAAGACATGGGAATTTGAACCCATTGTATCTGCAGGGATAAAAGTTCAAGCGGGAGATATAATAGGAACTGTTCAGGAAACACCTGTAGTAAGTCATAAAATAATGATTCCATTTGGAGTGGAAGGAACGCTAAAATCAATAGAAAGAGGAAAGTTTACAGTAATTGATACAGTGGCTGTAGTGGAAACGGAAAATGGAGATGTAAATATCCAGATGATGCAGAAATGGCCAGTGAGAAAGGGAAGGAAATATGCTAAAAAGCTAAATCCGGAAGCTCCGTTAATTACAGGACAGAGAGTCATTGACACGTTTTTTCCTGTAACAAAGGGAGGGACAGCGTGTGTTCCGGGTCCATTTGGTTCAGGAAAGACAGTAGTCCAGCATCAGATGGCTAAATGGGCAGATGCTGAAATAATTGTATATGTAGGATGTGGAGAACGTGGAAATGAAATGACAGATGTTCTTATGGAATTTCCTGAAATTATAGATCCTAAGACAGGGGAATCGTTAATGAAAAGAACAGTCCTTATAGCAAATACTTCAAATATGCCAGTTGCTGCAAGGGAAGCAAGCATATATACGGGTATAACAATAGCGGAATATTTTAGAGATATGGGATATTCAGTAGCAATAATGGCAGATTCTACTTCAAGATGGGCAGAAGCATTAAGAGAGATGTCGGGAAGGCTGGAAGAAATGCCTGGAGATGAAGGATATCCTGCATATCTGGGATCAAGAGCTGCAGAATTTTATGAAAGAGCTGGAAAAGTAATTTGTCTAGGAAAAGATGGAAGAGAAGGAGCACTTACAGTTATAGGGGCAGTTTCGCCTCCAGGAGGAGATATTTCTGAGCCTGTATCACAGGCAACGCTGAGAATTGTGAAGGTTTTCTGGGGACTTGATGCAAATCTGGCATACAGAAGACACTTCCCTGCTATTAACTGGTTAAATTCATATACATTATATCAGACAAAGGTTGATAAATGGATGGATGAAAATATAGGACCTGAATTTTCAAAAAACAGATCGAGAGCAATGGCATTACTACAGGAAGAAAATAGCCTACAGGAAATAGTAAGATTGGTAGGTAGAGATACATTATCAGAAAAGGATCAGCTAAAATTGGAAGTTGCAAAATCAATCAGGGAAGATTACCTTCAGCAGAATGCCTTTATGGAATCTGATACGTATACTTCACTAAATAAGCAGAATAAGATGCTTGATATAGTACTGAAATTCTATGATGAGGGATTAAGGGGACTTGATAATGGAATTTATTTAAAGGAGATAACTGAAATGCCTGTACGTGAAAGAATTGCAAGGGCAAAGTATTTACCTGAAAATGAACTGGATAAAATAGATATTATAGAAAAGGACTTAGCTGCTGAAATTGATAATCTCATCAGCAAAGGGGGTGTTTTAGATGCTTAAGGAATATAAGACTATTACTGAAATAGTTGGTCCACTGATGGTAGTTGAAGGAGTTGAAGGAGTAAAATACTATGAACTGGTTGAAATAGAAACTCAGACAGGAGAACTAAGAAGAGGTAGGGTTCTAGAAGTGAATGGTGACAAAGCTATGGTACAGCTTTTTGAAAATTCTGCAGGAATAAATCTGAAAGATTCAAAGGTAAGATTTCTAGGAAGACCATTATCATTAGGAGTATCTGAGGATATGATAGGAAGAGTATTTGACGGTCTTGGAAGGCCTAAGGATAATGGACCTAGAATAATACCAGAAAAGACATTAGATATAGAAGGAATAGCAATTAATCCTGTTGCAAGAGATTATCCTTCAGAATTTATTCAGACCGGAGTTTCTGCAATAGATGGACTGAATACTCTTGTAAGAGGACAAAAATTACCTATATTTTCAGGATCAGGACTTCCGCATGCTGAACTTGCGGCACAGATTGCAAGACAGGCAAGAGTTCTTGGAACGGATTCAAAATTTGCAGTAGTTTTTGGAGCTATAGGAATTACTTTTGAGGAAGCACAGTTTTTTATTGATGATTTTACGAAGACAGGAGCTATAGATAGGGCCGTATTATTTATGAACCTTGCGGATGATCCTGCCATAGAGCGTATTGCCACGCCAAGAATGGCTCTTACATGTGCAGAATATCTGGCTTTTGAAAAAGGAATGCATGTTCTGGTTATTTTAACAGATCTTACTAACTATTGTGAAGCATTGAGAGAAGTATCAGCAGCCAGAAAAGAAGTTCCAGGAAGAAGAGGATATCCTGGATATCTGTATACAGACTTGTCAACAATATATGAAAGAGCCGGAAGAATAAAAGGAAGAGAAGGTTCCATTACCCAGATACCTATACTTACAATGCCTGAAGATGATAAGACACATCCTATTCCAGACCTTACCGGATATATAACTGAGGGGCAGATTATATTATCAAGAGATCTGTATAAACAGAATTTAATGCCTCCAATAGATGTATTACCTTCACTTTCAAGGCTCAAAGATAAGGGTATAGGGAAAAATAAGACAAGAGAGGACCATGCAGATACTATGAACCAGCTTTTTGCAGCTTATGCTACAGGAAAGGAAGCTAAAGAACTGGCAGTGATTCTCGGAGAATCAGCATTATCAGATACAGATAAGGCTTTTGTGAAATTTACTACTGAATTTGAAGAACAATATGTTGCACAGGGATTCGAAAAGAACAGGACAATCGAAGAAACTCTAAGTTTAGGATGGGAATTATTAAAGATACTCCCAAGAACGGAATTAAAGAGAATCAGAGATGAATATCTGGAAAGATATCTACCGGCAGGAGATGAATAGTTATGGCAAAATTAAATGTAAATCCTACAAGAATGGAGCTTTCCAGATTAAAGACCCGTCTAAAGACTGCAATAAGAGGTCATAAACTTCTGAAAGATAAACAGGATGAACTTATGAGACAATTTATTGAAATGATAAAACATAATAAAAAATTGAGAGAAAAAGTGGAGATTAGACTGCAGGATTCTTTTAAGGATTTTTTATTGTCAAGAGGAGTAATGTCAGATGAAATGCTCGAAAATGCAGTAGCCTATCCAAAAGAAAAAATAGGTCTTACAATAAAAAAGAAGAATATAATGAGTGTTAATGTTCCTCAGATGACTTTTGTCAGAAGCGATGAGAATGCAAAAGGCTCAATATACCCTTATGGATATGCCCAGACATCAGCAGATTTAGATGATGCCATAGATGGACTTAGTAATATAATGGATGAATTACTCGAACTTTCTGAAGTAGAAAAAGCCTGTCAGCTTATGGCAGATGAAGTAGAAAAGACAAGACGACGGGTTAATGCTCTTGAATATATGACTATACCTCAGCTGGAAGAGACCATACGGTTTATTCAGATGAAATTAGATGAAAATGAGAGAGGAAGTATAACAAGACTTATGAAAGTTAAAGATATGATGGCGACACGACAATAAAAACGAAATGTAGCTGTTTTAAGTTTTAGCAGCTATTTTTCAATTGCAAGTCTTTCTATGACTACTTTTACGATTTTTCAGCAAATAGGAAAATTAGACTTTGAAATTTAAAAAAATATGTTATACTTAAATTAGAAGGCAGAATTTGAATTTATATGTGGAGGTAATATAATGGCAGATCTTATAGCTTATTATTCAAGAAAAGGAGAAAATTATTTTGGAGGAAAGATAAAAACTGTTGAAAAAGGAAATACAGAAACATTGGTAGAGATGCTTGAGGAATTGACGGGAGCTGATGTTTTCCGCATCAAACAGGTTGTAGAATATTCTGATGATTACAATAAATGTGCAGAAGAAGTAAAATATGACTTTGAAAATAATGAAAGACCTGAATTGGATGAATATCTTCAGGAACCTGATAAATATGATACTATATATCTGGCATACCCCAATTATTGTGGTACAATGCCAATGGTTCTTTTTACATTTTTAGAAGAATATGATTTTTCAGGAAAAGTTATAAGACCAATTTGTACTAACGAAGGAAGCGGACTTGGAAAAAGTGTAGAGGATATAAGAAGGCTTTGTCCTGATTCGGAAGTCAGGAATGGTCTTTCAATAACTGGTTCTGAAGTTTCAGAAGCCTATGAAAAATTAAAGAAATGGTTGGAAAAGTCAATATAGGAATATATAGAAAAATAGGCTATTCGAAAAATAATGGAATATCTTTACTTATATTTCATTACTTTTGGAATAGCTATTCTTTTTTCAGATATCTTTATATGCAATA
>CAYYAV010000119.1:0-3492 GCA_964469865.1 uncultured Fusobacteriales bacterium
TGCAGATTCAGAAGAATATGGTAAGGATATTATCTGTGCTTCTGTTACTTCAGTAGTCCAGATGACACTGAATGGTCTACTTGAAATATTAAATATGACAGAGATAGAGTATATAGAAAAAAATGGATTAGTAATCTGTAATCTGAAGAATTCAGGATTATCAGAAGAAGACCTTACAAAATCAGACATACTTACCAGATCAATGGAAAGTTATCTGAATGCAGTTATGGATGAATATCCGGAATATGTGAAAATTATGATACAGGAGGTATAGAAATGATATTAAAATTACAATTACAGTTATTTGCCTCAAAAAAAGGACAAGGATCAACTAGAAATGGAAGAGATTCCAATCCTAAATATCTTGGTGTAAAAAAATATGATGGGGAAGCAGTAAAGGCTGGAAATATAATTGTAAGACAAAGAGGAACAAAATTTCATGCAGGGACAAACATGGGATTAGGAAAAGATTATACGTTATTTGCATTAACTGATGGATATGTAAAATTTGAGAACTTTGGAAAAGGAAAAAAGAAAGTAAGCATTTATGCTGAAAGAAAAGAAGCATAAAAATAAGATAAAAGAAGCAGTTATATGTTATTAACTGCTTTTTTAATATATATTATAATTTAAACTGCACAAAGATAAAAAAATTTAAAAAGACATAATTATGACACAATATGATGATAATATATCTTCGTACAAAAGTAAGACAACAAAAATATTATAAAAATTATGGAGGAATAAAATGAAAAAAACAATGAAGAAAATGATAATAGCATTAGGAATAATAGGGATGGCAACTACAGGTTTTTCTGCAGCTAAAAAGCCTGCACCAAAGAAAACTTCTACAGCTGTGAAACAGTGTAAGGATAAGAACGGTAAAATTATAAAATGCCCTTCAACAGCTACAAAAAAAGTTACTACGCCAAAAAAGACAAACACTGAACCTAAAAAAACACCGTCATCTCCGGCAAAGTCACCTAAAAAATAAATTAAAAATCAATATGCAGTAATAGGCTATTATAGAAATGAAGTATATATTTTCTAATAGCCTTTTTTATATTTCAGAAAATAGGCGGCTGTCTCTGAAAATTAATCAGAAGAAATAAATGAGAAGAAATACGAAATAAAAAATAATCATATAAAGTACAATATTAGGGTTAAATTTCATTCAATAATATGATATAATATCATATTATAAAGAATTACCATAATTTTTAAGAATTGGAAAGGAGAATTGCAGTAAATATAAGTAAATATATATTTATATTTTTAATGTGCAATAATTATTATGTTATTAGAATTAAGAGACCTTCAGAAAAATACAGAAAGATATTTAGGACAGGAAGTGATATTGAACGGATGGGCAAAGAAAATAAGAAGTCAGAAAAATTTTGGATTTATAGAATTAAATGATGGAACTTTTTTTATAGGAATTCAAGTTGTATTTGATGAAACACTACCAAATTTTGAAGAAATTTCCAAATTGACTATTTCCTCATCTATAAAAGTCAAGGGAAAAGTCGTAGAATCCCAGGGACAGGGACAAGATTATGAAATACATGCTACAAGGATAGATATCTATGATAAGGCAGATTCAGATTATCCTTTGCAAAATAAAAGGCATTCTTTTGAATTTTTAAGGACAATAGCACATTTAAGGCCTAGGACAAATGCATTTTTTGCAGTATTCAGGGTAAGGTCGCTCCTATCATATGCCATCCATAAGTTTTTTCAGGAAAAAAACTTTGTGTATGTTCAGACTCCTATAATAACAGGAAGTGATGCCGAAGGTGCAGGAGAGATGTTCAGACTTACAACTCTGGATATAAACAACATTCCAAGAAATGATAAAGGAGATATAGACTTTAAGCAGGATTTTTTTGGAAAAGAGGCAAATCTGACAGTAAGCGGGCAGCTTAATGTCGAAACGTTTGCAACAGCATTTAAGAATACATATACATTTGGACCTACATTCAGAGCAGAAAAATCCAATACTCCTAAGCATGCTGCAGAATTCTGGATGATGGAACCTGAAATAGCTTTTGCAGATTTGAATGTAAATATGGATATAATTGAGGAAATGATAAAATATATAGTAAAATATGTCATGGAAAACGCCAAGGAGGAAATGGAATTTTTTAATAAATTTATAGACAAGGAATTATTTACAAGATTAAATATATTGATAAATAATGACTTTGATAGAATTACGTATACTGAAGCAATAGAAATCCTTAAGAATGCAGAGCAGGATTTTGAATATGAGGTCGAATGGGGAATTGACCTGCAGACTGAACATGAAAGATATCTGGCAGAGAAACATTTCAGAAAACCGGTATTTGTAACTGACTATCCTAAAGATATAAAAGCATTCTATATGAAACTTAATGAAGACGGAAAGACTGTCAGGGCAGTAGACCTGCTGGCACCAGGAATAGGAGAAATAGTGGGAGGAAGCCAGAGGGAAGATGATTATCAGATATTAGCAGAAAAAATAAATGAAATGGGATTAAATAAGGAAGATTATTGGTGGTATCTGGATTTAAGAAGATATGGAAGTGTTCCACATTCAGGATTCGGTCTTGGTTTTGACAGGATGCTGATGTACACTACAGGAATGACAAATATAAGGGATGTCATACCTTTCCCTAGAACAACTAAAAATCTTGAGTTTTAATAGCTTGGAGGAAATATGAAAAAGAAAATACTGGCAGGACTTTTAATGGTTTTTGCAATATCAATGGTGTTAAGAGGAGACTTGCTTGGAAAAATTCAAAATATAGATTCCCTTATTCAACAAGGGAGATATGATAGAGCTGAAAGAGAAGCAAGAAGGCTCTTAAATGATCCGAATATAACTCCTCAAGAAAAATCTTCTGTTCAGAACCTGCTTAATGAAATAGCTACTAAAAGGAATGCACAGAGACAAAATTCACAGAATACCCAGAATGTTACACAAAATAATAATACTCAAAATAGTAATGCGCAGAAAGAAATAGACAGTATAATAGCTGATGCACTAGGAGGAGATCAGGTACAGCCCGGGTCAGAAACCGTTCCAGCTGTTCCTGGAACAGATACAGGAACACTACCTGTAGGGGTGACAGAAGATGTTTCGGATGGTTCAAAGTTTAAAAGTTATAATGAGTATGAAAAGGCGGCTCTTGCTAAAAAGAATGCATCAACGATATATCAGCTGAGTCAACTATATTTTAAGGATGGATTGTATGAAAGGGCACAAAATCTTGCCAAGAAGGATACATCAGGGGACATAAGAAACCTGTACGTTGTTGCCATTGCTTCAAGGCTGACGGGAAATTACGACCAGTCAATAGATTATTATAACAGGATACTGGCTAAATCTCCAGGACAGGCAGAAGCAAGGCTTGGAATAGGTATAGCATATAAATCAAAAGGGGAATATAATAAAGCTCTTGATTATCTGAAATCTTACGCAAATTCAAACCCTAATAAGGAAGTAAGTAA
>CAYYAV010000119.1:3502-5667 GCA_964469865.1 uncultured Fusobacteriales bacterium
ATAATAGCAAATAAATAAGCTGTTTATTTTAGACAGAACTTATCAATAAAAGGGTTATTTTAAATGGGGGAGAGGTTAATGGGATGGATAAAGCTTAAAGAAGTAGGGATGAAGGAATCTCATATCAGAAAATTGATGGGACTTTATAAAGAATATGAAGAACTGTATATTGAAGAAAATTTTAAACTTTTTAATGATAAATTGAAAATTCAGTTGGAAAAAGCAGAAAAAATAAGAGTAGATGATATTTTAGAAAAATATGGAAGACATAGAATAAGAATAATCAATGCAAATGCCGGGGAATATCCGAAAATATTAAAGGAGCTCGTAGATTATCCCTTGTTTTTGTATGTTAAAGGAAAAAAACTGTGTGAAAATTCCAGTTTTAATAAGAGACAGAATGAGAGAAAAAATATAGCTGTAGTGGGAACAAGAAAAATGACAAAGTTCGGGAAAAGCTCCTGTGAAAAAATTGTAAGAGAGCTGATTGAATATAAAATAACCCTTATAAGCGGCCTGGCAGAAGGAATAGACACTACAGCTCTGACAACATCTGTAGAGAAATCAGGAAAAACTGTTGCAGTAGTAGGTACAGGGCTTGATATCATATATCCTTATGAAAATAAGTATTTATGGGAAAAAATATGTAACATAGGAACTGTAATAAGTGAGTATCCTCTAGGAACTCAGCCTTCAAAATGGACTTTTCCAAGAAGAAACCGCATAATAGCAGGGCTTTCTGACGGAATTCTAATAGGTGAAAGCTTTAAATCAGGTGGTTCTCTCATTACTGCAGAACTTGGATTTTCCATGAATAAAGAAATATTTGCTATTCCAGGCTTTATAAATTATCCCTCTTTTGAGGGATGCAACAATCTTATAAAGGAAAATAGGGCAAATCTTGTAACTTGTGCAGAAGATATTGCAAAAGAATTCCTATGGGATATAAATATTAAAAAAACAAAAACTGGGAAATTAGATGGAAATGAAAAACTGATATTTGATAATATAATAGAAGAGACAAGCATAGAGGAACTGATAAAAAAATTAAATATAGACTGTAAAAAGAACTTTTCTGTTAATGAAGTACTTTCTATATTAATGAGCTTAAAAATAAAAGGACTTATAATGGAAACCGGAACAGCAGGGTATATGAGGATAATATAAGGATATGAGGTGAAATATTTGGCTAAGAAACTTGTAATAGTAGAGTCTCCGTCAAAAGCAAAGACAATAGAAAAAATATTAGGAAAAGGTTATGAAGTTACAGCTTCATACGGTCATGTAATTGATTTGCCTAAAACAAAGATAGGAATAGACATAGAGAATAATTTTGAACCTAAATATCAGGTAATAAAAGGAAAAAGTGAAGTGCTGAAAACTCTGAAGGAAAAGTCAAAAAAAGCTCCTGCAGTATTTCTAGCCTCGGATCAGGACAGAGAGGGAGAAGCCATAGCATGGCATATATCAAATTACATAAAGCAGCCTGGTAAGACTAAAAGGATAGAATTTAATGAAATAACTAAGACAGCAGTGAATAATGCCATAAAAAATCCAAGGGATATAAATGAAAATCTTGTAAATGCTCAACAGGCAAGAAGACTTCTTGATAGGATAGTAGGTTATAAAATAAGTCCGTTATTATGGAAAACCGTGAATAAGAATGCCAGTGCCGGCAGAGTCCAGTCAGTGGCACTCAGGCTTATATGTGATCTGGAAGATGAGATAAAGTCATTTAAGCCTGAAACTTATTGGGAAGTAAATGCAGTACTTAAAAATGATATAAAAGTTAATCTGATAGAAATATCGGGAGAAAAAGTAGAGAAGATATTTGATAAAAGAATAGTTTCTAAACTGGATAAAGACTTAAAGGGGCAGTCACTTATATTAGGCAGCATAGAAGTGAAAAAAAAGAGTCAGAGGCCGCCTCTAGTATTTAAGACAAGTACATTGCAGCAGCTAGCTTCCTCCTATCTGGGATATGGAGCAGCTAAGACAATGAGAATAGCTCAGCAGCTATATGAAGGAATTTCCATAGCAGGTGAACAGAGGGGACTTATTACCTATATGAGGACTGATTCTACAAGGGTATCTATGGATGCTATAAATATGGCAAAGGAATATATAACATCCAGATATGGTAAGGAATACCTAGGATATTATGT
>CAYYAV010000120.1:0-5617 GCA_964469865.1 uncultured Fusobacteriales bacterium
TTTCCCCTTTGATTGAGGAAAGCGAAACGCTTAATGTGAAATCGGCAGAAGAAAATTTTGAAGAATACAGCAAGGTATTTAAAAGCAGAAGACTGGGTCTGATTCACGGTAGACAGAAAAATGTTGAAAAACAGCAGGTAATGAGGAAATTTAAAAAAGGAGAGCTGGATATACTGGTTTCTACTACAGTTATAGAAGTAGGAGTAAATATTCCTAATGCTTCTGTAATGGTAATAAGGGATGCCCAGAGATTTGGTCTTTCTTCACTACATCAGCTACGTGGAAGAGTAGGGAGAGGACAATACCAGTCATATTGTTTTCTGGAATCAGAGACTCAAAATGATATTTCAGGAAAAAGGCTGGAGGTAATGGAAAAAACATCAGATGGATTTAAAATAGCAGAGGAAGATTTAAAGCTGCGTAATTCCGGGGAAATATTAGGAACAAGACAGAGCGGAGTTTCAGATATGGTGCTTACTGATATTATAAAAAATATAAAAGAAATTAAGAGAGTAAGGGACTTTGTAATAGACTATCTGGAAAGGAATAATGGTGAAATAAATAATGAATATCTTAAAAGGGATATTTATGAAAAATTTCATGGTAAAACAGATAATTAGGAACAGCATCTTACAATAAGAATGGAGATTAAGGGATGAAAAGACATACAGCTGATATGGGATTACTGTTAGTAGGAATTTTATGGGGATTGGGATTTGTTTTTGTTAAAATAGGGCTGAATGAGGGAATAAGTCCTTTCTATCTATTGACAATAAGATTTCTTGCAGGTTTTATAATATTATATATGGTATTTAGAAAAAAGCTTAAAAAACTGACCATGGAAGACATGAAGGCAGGGGTAATTATAGGGGCATTACAGTTTCTCGGATATACATTCCAGACTTTCGGAGCAGCGAAGACCACAGCAGGGAAAAATGCATTTTTTACAGCAATCAATGTCATAATAGTGCCATATATATTCTGGATTCTTCATAAGAAAAGACCTGACATGTTTGCTTTTTCAGCTTCCGTAATATGCCTTATGGGAGTCGGAGTAATGAGCATAGACAGGAATTTTAATCTGACACGTCTGAATAACGGAGATATATTGACCATAATATGTGCATTTTTCTTTGCCGCACAGATAGCATTGACAGGATATTTCAGTAGGAAAGTAGAGCCAATGAAACTTATCTTGATGCAGATGCTTGTAGCTGGAATATTTTTTGGGCTGAATCTGCTGACTCCTGATGGAATGAAGCAGATAAGACCATTGGAAGGGATGACACTGGTTTCTGTAATATACCTCACCGTATTTTCTACGGCTGTGCCTACACTACTTCAAACCTACTGCCAGAGAGCTACGACATCTACAAAAGCATCCATACTTCTTTCTACAGAGTCATTGTTTGCTCCTATTTTTGCCTTCTTTATACTGGATGAAATACTATCAAGAAGAACAATTGCAGGAGCAGCTCTAATACTTCTGGCAGTCCTGGTTTCTGAAACGAAGCTGGGACTCAAGAAAGTAGAAGAGTAAGATCCAGGAGATCATAAAAATGGAATTACGGAATATAAATTAAAATAGTTAAGGAAGTGAACATATGAAAATAGGAATAGTTACAGGAAGATTTCTTCCTCTACATATAGGGCATGTCAATCTGATACAGAGAGCAAGCGGGATAGTAGACAGGTTATATGTCATAGTATCCCATTCTGACAATAGTGATATGGAAATGTTTGATAACTCACGCTTTGTAAAGGAAATTACTCCGAAGGACAGGTTAAGGTTTGTAAAACAGACATTTAAAAATCAGAATAATATAAGTTCATTCTTATTTGATGAAAGTAAATGTCCACCGTATCCTGATGGATGGGAAAAATGGTCATCGCTCATAAAGGAGGAAATGGAAAAAAGAGAACCGGGGCTGGACTGGGAAAAGGATGTCCTGTTCATAAGTAATAGGAAAGGAGACTGGAAGTGCAATAAGAAGCATTTCGGGTCAGAAACAATTTCTATAGATCCTGAGTATAGTGAATACAGTGTCAATTCTAGAGAAATAAGGGAAAATCCTAGTAAATACTGGGAATTTCTTCCAAGGGAAGTCAGGGAGCATATAATTCCTCTAGTAACAATATGTGGGGGTGAAAGCAGTGGAAAAAGCATCATGATAGATAAGCTTGCTAATGTATTTAATACATCTTCTGCCTGGGAATACGGCCGTGAATATGTTTTTGAAAAACTGGGTGGAGATGAAGACTCACTTCAGTATTCAGATTATGAAAAAATAGTTTTCGGACATCAGACAAATGTCCTTTACGCTGCAAGGAATGCCAATAAATTTGCCCTGATAGATACTGACTATATAACAACCCTTGCTTTCTGCCTGACTTATGAAAACCGTGATAATCCTATCATAAGGGAATTTGTCCAAAACTACAGGTTCGATTTGACCATTCTTCTCGAAAATAATGTGAAATGGGTGAATGACGGATTAAGATCCATAGGACAGTCTGAGAGAAGAGCAAAATTCCAGAACCTGCTGAAGGAACTTTATAAAGGGTATGGAATCCAGTATATAACTGTAAAATCTGATGACTATGAAAAAAGATACCTGGCATGCAAGGAAATCATAAAATCATATCTGGATGGTGCTGATAATATCAGACTGCAGGAAATAGCTGATAGCTTTATCTAGTCTTTTAGGAGGTATAAATTTAAAAGTAAAGGTTACCATTGGAGCTATATATTTTATTGATGGACTTGGAAAAGAAGTGAAATCTGTAAATGTCGGAAAAGATGTCACCAGAAAAAACGTACTTTTATATGTAGCTGCTACAGAAGAATATAGAAAGGGAATAGCGGAAAGAACTTATTATGGGGAAATAAATAGTTTAGGACCTTTCTATCGGAACTACTCACAAGGGAAGATGCCGACATATAAAGAATTGAGTGAGTATAATAAAATAAAACACACTAACTATGAAATGTGGCAGATAAAAAGAAGATTATCAAAGATAGCTGAATATGAAAAAAGCGGGAATCCTGACTGCTATGTAAAACCTAGAAGAAAGGAATTATTATTGGAAATGGATAGATTATGGAAGGGTGGAAAGATAAATGATAAAGTTAAATAAAGATGATATAAAATTATATATTTTTTATAGTCTGGCTCTTGGTATTTCGAGATGTTTCAGTTATGGTATACAGTATAGTGAAAATAAAAGTTTTGATTCGTTTATGTCTGTTTTTCCGATTGTGTTATTCCTCTTATATTTAGTAAAAAAAATATACCAGTGCATAAAAGGAAGGAGAGATATTTATATATATTTATATATACTAGCATTTATTACAACGGCCATAATTTTTTATTATCGGATAATATTTTTAAAAGAAGTGCTAAATTTTTAAGAAAGGAATTTTTATTTTATATTTAATAAAAAATTATTAAGGATTTCACTGAAAAACTATTAGAATACGCATGGTTTTTCTAGTTACATCTATAAAATAAAAAGACTGGACTACTTCCGGTCTTTTTTGTATAATATATATTATAAAACAATTAGTGATAGGAAAATACCAGATTTAAGAAAGGAATTATTACTATGAGATTGACAAAAGCATTTTTAAGGACATATAAGGAAGCACCGAAAGAAGCTGAAGTGATAAGCCATCAGCTTATGCTGAGAGCTTCAATGATAAGACAGCTTACAAGGGGGATATACACTTATCTGCCATTGGGATACAGGGTACTGAAAAAAATAGAAAACATAGTAAGGGAAGAAATGGACCGGGCAGGAGCACAGGAGATACTTATGCCTGTATTACAGCCTTCATCACTTTGGGAAGAATCAGGAAGATGGTTTGCATACGGTCCGGAACTTATGAGGATGAAAGACAGAAGTGAAAGGGAGTTTGCACTAGGTCCTACTCATGAGGAAGTAGTAACCGATATAGTGAGGAATTCTATTGATTCATATAAGAACCTGCCTTTTAACCTATATCAGATACAGACTAAATTCAGGGATGAAATGAGACCTAGATTTGGGCTTATGAGAGGAAGGGAGTTTTTAATGAAAGATGCCTATAGTTTTCATCTGACACAGGAATCCCTTGACAAGGAATACCTGAATATGAAATATGCCTATGAAAGAATAATGGAAAGATGTGGACTTGACTACAGGGCAGTAGAAGCTGATACTGGATCGATAGGAGGAGATGCGTCTCATGAATTTATGGTATTGGCTGATAGCGGAGAAGATGATATATTATACAGTGATTCTTCAGATTATGCTGCAAATATAGAAAAAGCTTCCAGCATTATAGAACTGGTTGAAAGTACAGAAGAGAAACTGACCAGAGAGCTTGTTATGACTCCTGACTGTAAGACAATAGAAGATGTGGCAAAATTTTTTAATATCCCTACTACTAAGACTGTGAAAGCTCTTCTGCTCAAAGAGATATTGGAAGAGGGGAAAAAATATTTTCTTGTACTGGTAAGAGGAGACCTGAATGTAAATATGATAAAAGTAAAGAATCTCATTGGAGCAGCTACGGAACTGGAAATGATGGAAGAGGATGAGATATCTGATTTCGGTCTTATAAAAGGTTATGTAGGTTCCTTTGAAAAGAAAGAAGGGCTTACAGTAATTCTTGATGATACTGTAAAATATATGAGGAACTTTATTGTAGGAGGAAATAAAGACGAGCATCACTATATAAATGTGAACCTGGAAGACCTTTATTATGATATAGCCGGAACTATAAGGGAAGCGGCTGAAGGTGAAGGTTCTCCTGATGGGAAAGGAATACTTAAGATAGCAAGGGGAATTGAAGTAGGACATATATTCAAGTTGGGAGACAAGTATTCGAAGGCTTTGAATGCGACAGTCCTTGACGAAAATGGAAAACAGCAGTTTATTAAAATGGGATGTTATGGAATAGGAGTATCAAGACTTGTTTCAGCTGCTATCGAACAGAATAATGATGAATCCGGTATAATATGGCCAAAGTCCATAGCCCCATATACGGCAGATGTAATTATTGCAAATATGAAAGATGAAACACAGGTAAATATAGGAGAAGCTGTATATAATATGCTGATAGGAAATGGGATAGAAGCTGTCCTAGATGACAGGAATGAAAGGGCAGGATTTAAGTTTAAAGATGCTGACCTCATAGGGTTCCCGCTAAAAATAGTTTCCGGGAAAGGTGCTGTCAATGGAATGGTGGAAATAAAGGAAAGAAAGACAGGGAAAAGTATAGAAATTAAGGTAGATGGTGTATTGGAATATGTAAAGGAGTTTATGGCGGAATAATAACAGAGAACATACTGATGATGGGAGAGGGAATATGGAAAATAAAAGGATAAGGAATATAGTATTTGATCTTGGGAATGTGCTGATAAATTTTAACCCTATGGAATATATTGAGAAAAATATTCCTAAAGAAAAAAGGGAAGAATTCTATAATACTATTTTCCCAACTGATGAATGGCTTATGCTGGATAGAGGGACATTGACTTATGAAGAAGCTAAAAGGATTTTTAAGGACAGGATTTCAGGGGTAGACAAGGAGATAGACCGGTTCTTTGATAAAGATTTTTACGATATGCTT
>CAYYAV010000121.1:0-5612 GCA_964469865.1 uncultured Fusobacteriales bacterium
CTGTAAATTTTATTCCCAATAATTCCATATTTTCCCTATTTATATCTATTTTCAAGCTTTTCACTGTTTCTATAGGTATATCGGAAGGCTTTTTTCCATTTTTCAGAATCTCTACAGCTATCTCTCCTGCTCTATACCCTATTCCATAATCTGTAGTCCCCTGAGATACAAAACCTCCGGCATTAGAATATATATCATTTGTACCAAATACAGGGACTTTTTCCTTATTCAGAATTTCCAGTATTGTGTGAAAATAAGATGCTACTGTATTATCCTGTATTGCATAGTATATATCAGAATCTTTTGCTATCAGATTTGCCGCTGCGACTAATTCTGAACCATTTGTTACTGATTTTTCTATCACTTCAAACCCTTTAGAAACTGCCAGTTTTTTCAGATTATTTACCTCAGAAACGGAATTTGCTTCAGATGAATTATAAATTATACCTATTTTCTTAGCTTTAGGAAATAACTCTCTCATCAATTCCAGGTTTTCATTTATTGGAGCAGCTCCACTTGTACCGGTAATATTTGCTATCCCTGTCAATCCTGCTCCCTTTGGATCTGTAACTGATGCTATGACTATAGGAATATCAGTAATCTGATTTTTTGCTGCCTGAGCTGTAGGTGTAGTAATAGCATAGACCAGATCTTTCTTATCAGTAGCAAACTGCTGCATTATTAAATTCTGTGTAGCCATTTCATTATTGGCAATCTTATCATCATATTCTACTTTTATCCCTGCTTTTTCAAGAGCATCTTTAAACCCCTGTTTTGCATCATTTAATGCAGGATGATCTACTATCTGAGATACCCCTATCTTAAAGGTCTTTTCTTCTACCTGGATTTCCTTTTCCTTCTTATCTTCTTTCTTGCTATCTCCGCATGAAATAAGCATGCCTCCTAACATGCCGAATAAAAGCACTCCTCTTATAATTTTCTTCATTTTAAATTCCTCCTAAAATATAATAATCTGAAAACTTTGTTTTCTGTTATATATTTTATCATATTTTCCTCGAATTTCAAAAATAAATTATCTGACTTCAGCTTGACCCATCATTTTCCAAATATTTTTATTACTTTATTTTCAGGAATTTTAGCCTCAATGCATTCATAAGCACTGAAATTGAACTGAAGGACATTGCAAATGCTGCAATCATGGGATCCAGTTTCGGTCCATTAAACAATGCATATATAAGTCCTGCTGCTACTGGTATTCCTATCGTGTTATAAAAGAATGCCCAGAAGAGATTTTCCTTTATGTTGGTAATAGTTGCCTTACTTAGCTTTATAGCACCTGCCACATCATTTAGATCACTTCTTATAAGAACTATATCTGCAGATTCTATAGCCACATCTGTTCCACTTCCTATGGCAATCCCTACATTTGCCTGAGCTAAAGCTGGTGAGTCATTTATCCCGTCCCCAACCATTGCCACAAACTCTCCATTTTCTTGAAGTTTTTTCACTTGATTAGCCTTCTGATAAGGAAGTATCTCTGCTATAACTTCATCTATTCCCACCTGACTTGCTATATACCTGGCAGTCTTTTCATTGTCCCCTGTCAGCATTATAGTTTTCAGTCCCAGTTTGTGAAGCTTTTCTATGGCTTCTTGGCTTGTTTCCTTTATTATATCAGCAACTGCAATAAGTGCAGTAAGTTTCCCATCTACTGCCATATACATTGGTGTCTTTCCTTCATTTGAAAGCCTGTCATAGTCACTATCAGAAAATTCAATTTCCACTTTTTCGATTTCCATTAGCTTTCTATTCCCTATATAGATATTTTGTCCATCCACAGACGATTTTATACCGTATCCTGGCATTGCTCTGAATTTTTCAACTGAAAGTATTTCTATACCTTTTTCTTTTCCACTATTTACTATAGCTTCCGCCAATGGATGCTCTGAATTACTCTCTATGCTTGCAGCAATCTGTAGAAGAGCCTTTTCCCTTTCTGTTCCCTTATCACCTTCTCCATAAACAATAAAATCTGTCAATATGGGTTTCCCCTTTGTTATAGTTCCTGTCTTATCAAAAACTACTGTTTTTATTTTGTGAGCTGTCTCAAGAGCTTCTCCGCTTTTAATTAATATTCCATTTTCTGCCCCTTTTCCAGTACCTACCATTATTGAAGTAGGTGTCGCAAGACCAAGTGCACACGGACACGCTATAACAAGAACAGAAATAAAGAAAGATAGTGCGGCCACTAACCCCGAACCGCTAATAAACCAAAGGATACCAGTAATTATAGCTATTATTATAACAATAGGTACAAAATATCCTGCCACTGTATCTGCAAGCCTTGAAATAGGTGCCTTTGATTCTTGTGCTTCTTCTACTAATTTTATAATTTGAGAAAGCACTGTATTTTTACCTATTTCTGTAGCTTCAAATCTTATACTTCCATTTTTGTTTATACTTCCACCAATTACTTTATCCCCTTCTTTTTTTGTAACTGGTATACTCTCCCCTGTAAGCATTGATTCATCTATTGAGGTCGATCCGTATTCTATAATTCCGTCCACTGGTATTTTTTCTCCAGGCTTCACCACAACAATGTCCCCCACCTTAACTTCTTCAATAAGTACTTCCTTCTCTTCCCCTTCCCTTATAACTTTTGCCTTCTTCGGCTGAAGTCCAATCAGTTTCTTTATTGCAGAAGATGTCTGCCCTTTAGTCCTTGTTTCCAGAAATTTTCCTAATAATATTAGTGTAACTATTATTCCTGCCGATTCATAATGCAGATCCATTGCATGCTTATGGGCATTTACCCTGTCCGTTACCACCATTATAGTAGAAATAAGGCTGTACACCAATGCCGCTCCTGATCCCATTGCAATCAGGGAATCCATGTTAGGAGCTTTCCTTAAAATATTTTTAAATCCATGTATAAAGAAGTCCCTTCCTGCATAAATTATAGGTAATGTAAATAGTAACTGTGCTAATGCAAAATTTAGAGGATATTCCTTATGATTTAAGAATCCCGGTACAGGAGCATTTAGCATATGATGTCCCATAGAAATATACAATAGCGGAATTGAAGACAATATTGCCGTCAGCAATTTCTTTTTCAGTTCCTTTACTTTATCTTCATACATTTTCATCTTATCTTCTTCTGTTAAAGATTCAATTAACCCATATCCGCTATTTTCAACTATTTTTTGTATCTTTTTAAAATCATATTTTTCTTCATCAAATTCAAGACTTACTTTTTCAGTAGCTATATTTACTTTAGCCTGTATCCCCTGATTTTTATTTAATGCCTTTTCTACTGCATTCGCACATGCCGCACAGCTCATACCTGTTACGCTGTAATTTGCCGTTTTCATTAATATTCCTCCTATTTATATTAGTGTTATATTTTGGTATTCAATTTTTTATACCTATGTAATTTTAATAGTTATACTTTCTTCCATAATCTAAAATTAGATAATCATTTTTTCTAGCCAGTTTCCTTCTTACAGCATTCTGACATCTCCTCCCTACTTTTATGATGATGATGGCAGTTGCACTGACCTGACAAGCATTCACAGGGAACCTCCTTTACTGAAGCCTTCCTTTTTTCATTAATAATATCCTGTATCATGTCCAGGTCATCAAAACTAAGAAGGCTTTCTGACAGTATTTCCCCTATCAGTTTTCCCACTTTTGTCCTACATATCTTATTAAATATTTCCATAGCTTCTCGTTTAGAAGTAGCTTCTGACGTATATTCGGTATAATAGATATATCTGTTACCCTTTTCTCTTTTTTTTAATGCTCCCTTTTCCAGAAGTCTGTTAAGTAAGGTTTTTATAGTGGCTTTTTTCCATCCCATCTCACAGCACAGTACATCGGATACAAACTTGCTTGTAACTTCATTATTTGCCCATACCACCTTCATTATCTGCCACTCTGCACTTGTTATATGGCACTCATCTTTTTCTTTTTCCATATTTTCCTCCCTTAATAGAAGTCTTTTAGCTTTCTGTCCTCTTTATTTTATATTTTTTATAATTGCTACATTAAAAACGTTTACATTTGTAATCTTATATATAGTTTACAACAGTAATCGTTTTTTGTCAAGAACTTTTTATTTAGCACTTAATTTTAAATTTTTTATGAACAAAAAAAGGCATTTTAAAACGCCTTTTAATCATATTATATTAAAATTTATATGTATATCCTATTGTAAATACATTTATTGACTTATCGTATCTTACTTTAGACTTATCTAACAGGATTCCATTTGTTCTCTCCAATTCACCATTCTTTGCACTGTATGATACATGAGCTACTCCAAATTTCCATGTATTGTTGTCATCTGGCCTGTAAGTAAGTCCTGTCGTATATATTCTTGAGTTTATAGCATATTCAGTATCATTAAATGTTTTTTCAGGTGCTCCTGTTTTTGCATAGTTAATCCCTGCATGCCATGTCCATTTTGGAGAGAATCTGTAATCTACTCCAAGATTGAACTCGTACCCATCATTATAATCTATACCATCTATATTTGCTGCTTCATTAAAATAATGTATATATCCTCCTGAAACTGTCCAGTTATTAATATCTTTTGAAATTCCTAATGATAATACTCCTGGCAGGTCTCTTCTTGATTTGACTCCATCAGCATATTTAGGATAAAAATCTGAAAGTCCTATACTTCTCCCAGCTAAAGTCATATCTGAAGTTTCTGTAGCTTTTGTCTTGAAGTTCATTTTTACAGGTGTCTCATATTTTAAAGCAACATTCAATGTTTCTGTAGCCTTGTAGTTTAAGCCTATCACAGCCCCTATTCCGTCTGCTGTTCTTTTTGAATCTATAAAAAGATCACTTCCTGTTATTCCTAGACGTCCTCCTACAAGAGGATTATACCCGAAAGAAGCATGACCATCTAATTTTCTTATAGCATGAACATATTTCAGCCCCCCAGCTATTGAAAAATTTTCTGTAGCTTTATAAGCTCCACCTAGCATGAATTGAAAATATCTGTTCTGACCGTTAAATTCATTTCTCTCTACAGTTGCTCCCAGATTTAGACCGTATCTTGATGCCAGTGAAGAAAAAGTTTCAGCAGCAAGTCTTATTCCTGCAACTCCTTCATCATAATGTAATGTTGCTCCTCCTGCAATTACACTGGCATTGGCGAATAATGAATACCTTTCTTTTTTATGAAGGAAATTAAATGATGGTGCTGCCGAATATCCATTGGATGCAAGCTTATCTCCATTTACTGTCATTGATTCCTGGATTATCGAATTCTGTATATTTGCATTAAAGTAATTTCCATCTTCCAGAAATACTGTTCCTGCCGGATTATAAAATATACCTTCTACTGTTATCCGCCCTGTTTGAGAAGGATTCTGAAAGTAAGAAGCTGAGTTATTTGATAGATAATCAATACTTGCAGCATTTATCAGACTTCCTAAAGTTAAGACTAATATCAAAGCTTTGATTTTGTTGTTTAATTTCATTGCTTTCTCCTTTTTTTATATATTTTATACTTATTTTTGTCTTATAGCAATAAAATATAACATACGTTTTAATACATGTCAAATTTATTTTTTAATAAATAACAAGCATATTTATGTTATTAATAGATTTTAAGTTAATTATAAAAAATTAAAATA
>CAYYAV010000122.1:0-5589 GCA_964469865.1 uncultured Fusobacteriales bacterium
GAGAAGTTGAAGCATCAGTATTTGACAGATATAGAGTTCCTTTATATAAGGAAGCTGGATTCAAGCCTTATATAATTGCAGCTATGATGTTCTTAAGCAAGGTTAAGGACCCTAAGAAAGTTTTGGAAGAACTGGAAAAAGCAGGAAAAGAAAGATGGAATGGATAATAGGGAATAAGCTAATTACCTCTTAATATAAAAAGGGGGGGATTATTTATAATGTATAGGAGAGAAATATGGGAAAAAAGAGGATAGTAGTTGCACTAGGAGGAAATGCACTCGGAAATAGTGCTAAGGAGCAGAGAGAAACATTAAAGATGACTTCTCAACCAATAGTGGATTTAATAGAAGAAGGTCATGAAGTGGTTATCGCACATGGAAACGGACCACAAGTAGGAATGATAAACCTGGCTATGGATCAGGCACAGAAAAGCATACCAAACTTTGCTGAAATGCCTATAACAGAATGTGTTGCTATGAGTCAGGGATATATAGGATATCATCTTCAAAGATTTATAAGGGATGAGCTTGAAAGAAGAAATATAGACAAAGAAGTGGTAACAGTAGTAACGGAAGTGTTAGTGGATGGAGAAGATCCTGCATTTAAGAATCCAAGTAAGCCTATAGGAGCGTTTTATACAAAGGAAGAAGCAGAAAAGCTTATAGCGGAAGGATATAAAGTAATGGAAGATGCTGGAAGAGGATATAGAAGAGTTGTAGCGTCTCCTAAGCCGATTGATATAATTCAGAAAAGGACAATATTAAATTTGGTAAATGACTCTGAAGTAGTAATAACAGTAGGAGGAGGAGGAATTCCTGTAAAATATGTAGAAGGTAGAGGAACTTTAGGAGAATTTGCTGTGATAGATAAGGATTTTGCATCGGCAAAACTGGCAGAAATAATAGATGCAGATTATCTTATAATTTTAACTGCAGTAGAAAAAGTGGCAATAAACTATGGAAAAGAGAATGAAAAATGGCTTGACAGCTTAACTATAGAAGAAGCAGAAAAATATATAGAAGAAGGGCATTTCGCACCTGGATCTATGCTTCCAAAAGTTCAGGCAGCCATAGAATTCGCTAAATCAAAAATAGGAAGAAAGGCATTAATAACATCTCTAGAAAGAGCTAATGATGGAATAAATGGTTTAACAGGAACTACAATAGTAGGAAAATAGATATCCTAAAAATTTTTCAGGAGGAAAAACTCATGGATGTAAATAAAAAAATAAATGACAGGGAATTAATATATCAGCTTGAAGGAAGACCTAGTTTTAAAGTTGCCTTCCCTCTGGGGTTGCAGCATGTATTAGCAATGTTTACGGGAAATCTGGCACCAATACTTATATTAGTAGGAGTATTAAAGCTAGACAATGATTTAAGATTAAGAATGATCCAATGTGCAATGTTTGTTTCAGGATTGACAACTTTTGTTCAGTTATATCCGATTAAGATTGGTAAATTTCAGATAGGTGCAGGTCTTCCGATAGTTATGGGAACATCATTTGCCTTTGTTCCAACTTCAAAGACTATAGGGACTCAGTTTGGATTGGCAGGAGTCTTAGGATCTGCTGCCTTAGGAAGTTTAGTTGAAGTAGTTATGGGGATATTTTATAAGCCTCTGAAAAAATTGTTTCCACCGCTGGTTGTAGGAAGTGTATTGATAACAATAGGAATACATCTTCTTGATGTAGGAGTAAATTATTTTGCCGGAGGAGCAGGAGCGAAAGATTTTGGATCTGTTCAGAATTTAACAATAGGATTTGTAGTATTCTTTGTAATAATACTTTTACAGAGATTCGGGAAAGGAATGTGGAAGATTTCAGCAATTCTTATAGGGATTATTGTAGGATATATACTTTCATTCTTTATAGGGAAAATAAGCTTTTCACAAGTCATGACAGCACCATGGGTAGGAATACCCGTTCCTATAGTAATGCCTTGGGAACTGACATTTCCATTGGAGGCAGTAATAAGTTTTGCAACGATATACATAGTTTCGGGACTTGAGACAATAGGAAATACGAGTGGAATAACTATTGCAGGATTTAACAGGGAAGCTACAGGAGAAGAAACTTCTGGTGCAATACTTGCAGATGCATTGGGGTCCACAACGGCAGTATTATTTAATGCATTACCTAATACGGCCTTTGGACAGAATGCAGGAATAGTAGCTATGACAAAAGTTGTAAATAAATGGTGTATAGCTATGGGAGCATTTGTATTAATGGGAGCTGCTTTTTTCCCAAAAATAGGTATGATATTCAACATAATGCCCGCAAGTGTCCTAGGTGGAGCTGTTATTACGGTATTTGCCATGATACTTATTAACGGGATTAAGATGATTGCCAAAGCAGGATTCAGTGATAGAAATATCATTATTTTAGGAATAACTTTTGGATTAGGATTAGGACTAGGAGCTCATCCTGATGCGGTGGCAGGATTACCGCCATATATAGGTTTTATATTTAAAGATACAGTAGCATGTGTATGTATAATTTCAATATTAGCAAATATGGTGTTCCCACCAGATGAAAAAGACAGGGAGATAGCAGCGGAAATGGTCAAAAAAGGTGAATAACCGGTTAAAAATATATAATCGGAGGGAAAAGAATGAGTGAATTGATGAGACCTATACAATTTGATAAATTGATGAAATGGTCATTTATGGAATATGAAAAACAGGGTTCAATATTTGGAATAAAAAAAGAAAAATTTTATAGAAATAAAAGTGGAACTAATATAGAAATTTTTGGAGACAGAATAAGCTCTCCTGTAGGGCCTGCAGCTGGACCAAATGCACAGCTTTCACAAAATATAATAGCATCTTATCTGGGAGGATCCCGCTTTATAGAACTTAAGACTGTTCAGAAAATGGATGGAGAAGATTTGAGAAAATGTATAGCAAGACCTTGTATAAATGCGGAAGACGAAGGCTATAATGTTGAATGGTCCACGGAACTTACTGTAGAAGAAGCTTTTGATGAATATATTAAAGGATACATAGCTCTTCATATTTTAGCAAAAGAGCTGGAAATAAGTGACGAGGCAGATTTTCTTTTCAGCATGAGTGTAGGATATGATCTTGAAGGAATTAAATCAGATAAGATAAATAATTATATTGAGGGAATGAAAGATGCCTCAAGCACTGAAATATGGAAAAGATGTGTAGAGTGGATAAAGAAAAATATTTCAAAATTTAAAAAATTTAAAGAAGAAGATATTAAAAAGATTAATCCCAGAGTGTGTTCGACAATATGCTTATCAACATTACACGGATGTCCTCCGGCAGAGATTGAGAGAATTGCAAAATATTTGATTTCAGAAAAGAAACTGAACACTTATATAAAATGCAATCCGACATTATTAGGGTATGAATTTGCAAGAAATACATTGAATAAGATGGGATATGGATATATAACATTTGATGATCACCATTTTAAAAATGATCTTCAGTGGGATGATGCAGCAATAATGATAAAAAGGCTTATGGAATTTGCAAAGGAAAATGGTCAGGGATTTGGTGTCAAACTCACAAACACTTTCCCTGTAAAAATAGCGGCTAATGAACTTCCTGGAGAAGAAATGTATATGTCCGGAAGATCACTTTATCCATTGACAATAAGCCTTGCAAGTAAGATAGCAAAAGAATTTAACGGAAAACTTCCTATATCATTTTCAGGTGGAGCAGACTATTTTAATATAGTGGATATATTTAATACGGGAATACAACCTATTACAGTTGCAACTACTATATTAAAGCCAGGAGGATATGAAAGATTGAAACAGCTTGCTGAGGAAGTAGAGCCTCATATGGCAGGAAAATTTCATGGAATAAATGTAGAAGCACTTGATTATCTTGCAAGAAATGTTATATATAATAGGAATCATTTAAAAGATACAAGACCGGTAGGTTCAAGAAAGACAGAAAGTATATTACCATTATATGATTGTGCCAAAGCTCCATGTAAAGATGGAGGATGTCCTATAAATCAGCAGATTCCTGAATATCTGGAAATGGTAAGTAAAGGTAGATATAAAGAGGCATTTGAGATAATAGTAAATGACAATTCATCTCCTGCAGTCCTTGGAGTAATATGTGATCATCAGTGTCAGCATAAATGTACAAGGTTGGATTACGAAGAATCCCTTAGAATAAGGGATGCTAAAAGAACGGCTGTGGTAAATGCCATGGATAAGTATCTGGAAGAAATGAAGCCATCAAAGATAATAACAAAAAAGAAGGCAGTTGTAATAGGAGCAGGACCTGCCGGAACAGCAACCGCATATTTCCTGAGAAGAAATGGAATGGATGTTACTGTTCTTGAGAAAAGGGATAGGCCTTATGGAATAGTAGAGTATGTGATACCTGAATTCAGAATATCCAAAGAAATGATAAAAAGGGATTATGAACTTGCAGTAAATGCAGGAGTAAACTTTAAATTTAATGTAGATGAAAATTACAGCATAGATGAATTGAAAAAAATGTATGATTTTGTAATACTCGCAACAGGAGCATGGAAAAAAGCAGCTGATCCTATGAAGGAAGGTGGAGACAAATTAAGAGATTCTCTGGAATTTCTAGAAGATGCAAAATCAAACAGCCTGAATATTTCATTAGGAAGAAATGTTGCAGTCCTGGGTGGAGGAAGTGTAGCAATGGACTGTGCAAGGACAGCCCTCAGATGTCCAGGTGTAGAAAAAGTTTCAGTAGTATACAGAAGGACAAGGGACTTTATGCCTGCTGAACCTGAAGAAAAGGAAATAGCACTACAGGATGGAGTAGTATTTCAAGAACTGCTAGCCCCTGTAAGCTATGATGGAAAAGAAATGGTCTGTGAAATAATGGAACTGACTGAAAGGGATTCATCAGGAAGAAGGGGAGTAAAAGGAACAGGAAAAATTGAAAAATATGAATTCGATACAATTATAAATGCTACAGGAGCAAGAGTAGATAATACATTATTTTCTAAAAATAATCTTGAACTTACTGATAGAGGATATGCAAAATTAAATCAGTTCAATGAAACAACAAGGGAAAATGTTTATATTGCAGGAGACTGTAAATCAGGGACTTCAACGATTGTTAAAGCTGTATCAGATGCTAAAGTAATTTCAAGGAATATACTTCATAAATGTGGACTTACAGATGATTTCAGGAAATTTAATATACTGCCCGAAGAAAAAGTATTATATGAAAGAAAAGGTATATTAGAATCTGCTATCAACGGAAACAAGGATGGTCAACGTTGTCTTGCATGTAATAAAATATGCGAAATATGTGTGGATGTATGTCCTAACAGGGCAAATGTACTTATTGAGCTCCCTCATTCTGTGAACAATCCTAAACTAAGGCAGAATCATCAGATAGTTCATATTGATGGAATGTGTAATGAATGTGGAAACTGTGGAATTTTCTGCCCTCATACAGGAAATCCATATAAAGACAAGATAACGGTATTCTGGACAGAACACGATTTTGAAGATAGTACGAACAAAGGGTTTTTACGTATAGGAGAAGACAGATTCAGAGTCAGAAGGGAAGATGGAACAGTAATAGAACATGTATTAGAGATCGGAAGAGCACACG
>CAYYAV010000123.1:0-5561 GCA_964469865.1 uncultured Fusobacteriales bacterium
AAACTTACTGCTATTTTCCAGATCAAATTCCTTTATAAATTGTTCCATAGTCAAATCAGGATATTTATTCTTCTTTATATACGGATAAAGCAGTTCCTTAGAATACTCATCAAACGAAACAGAAAGACCCTCTGAAAATTCTCCAGTTACTGAATCAAACCTCTTGTATTCCCTTTTGTTCCCAAGCCTTCCTGAAGCATTTTTCCCGCTAAATACTTCTCCTGCAAAAGTCATATTTGCTGAATAAAATCTGAATAGCAGACCTGTCAGGATTTCGAAGTCAGCTCCATTTAAATTCATCTTTCTTATGGCAGTTGCGAGATCACTGAAATCTACTTCATTCAGTTTCAGGTTATCATCATAAAGTATGCTGCTGAATTTTGTGTCCAGATATTTTTCCAATCCTTTAGCATCATAAATATTATTTCTTATAAGGAAATTATCCAGCTTCTGAGTTGATGTCAGTATACTTTTTGGAGTATTCAGAAGTAATGATTTACTGATTCCCAGTTTCTGCTTACTGCTATCCAGTTCATGAATCAGGAGAGACTGAAATCCTCCAAGGCTGTATCCTCCCACATATATTTCTGATATCTTCATTCCTTCTTTCTTTTCCCTATTTACTGTCTGAATCATTATATTATATAGGTGATCTGACTCATCCTTTATATATCCCGCGTAGTCATTCTTACTTTGTCCTACTATATAAGGCATTGTCGTTGATGAACTTAATGCTATTACATTATATCCTCTTTCATAGAATATATTTGCCAGATATAGCGTAAAAGCGCTATTATATGTTGATCCGGTTCCTGATATTATAACTATAAGAGGGGCTGTCTTTTTTTGTGTCCATACACCATACTCATAGTCACTCCATTGTCTCAGTATATCAGGAATTTTCTTAGATGTTTTTATTTTCCTTACTTTTGGTCCTTTAGGATTTTTAAACTTATAATGCTGGCTGGCAGGTGTTCCCATTACCGTAGCCATTATAGCATTTTCTTTATATGGGTAATCCTGAGCTATTTTTGACACATCTATGTTCTCCCCAAAAGTAAGTATGTAACTGATTAAAACACTTATTATTAATATCAACTTTCTTAACATTTTTTCTCCTCTCATATATCATATTTATTGTATTAATTTTTTATACATCAACAGAAATCAATCTTGATTCTCCTACTTCCTTATTCATCGTAACTCCATAAAGCCTATGTGATCCTTTCATCGTTTCCTTGTTATGAGTAATCAGTATGAACTGTGATTTTGTTATGAATTTATTTAAAAGTTCTACAATTTTCTTAGTATTTGCCTCATCAAGTGCCGCCTCTATTTCATCAAAGAAGGTAAAAGGGCTTGGCCTGAACATGAATATTGCCATTATAAATGATACTGCCAGCATGGATTTTTCTCCCCCTGATAACAGCAATAATGTCTGTTCCGGTTTATTCTTATATTTTACACTGAGTTCAAGACCTGTTTCCATGATATTTTCAGGATCGGTCATCTTAATCGTGCCTTTGGCTTCGTTTAATATTGTTCTGCACATATATTCAAAGTTTTTGTTAATTTCTTCAAAAGCATGAGTAAATTTTACAATAATTTCATTTTCTATATCTTTTATCAACGCCAGCAATGATTCCCTACTATCTATAAGATCCCTTTTCTGATCAACAAGATTATTGTATCTTTCATTTTCTTTATCGTATTCTTCAATAGAAGCAAGATTTACCGTTCCGATTTCCATTCTTCCTTTTTCATTCATGGATAACTTTCTTTTCGTCGCCTGAAGCTCTGTTTCAGTTTCTATTTTCCTATATTCTGAGTTTTCTATAATATCTATATTTCCTAACTCTTCTAGCTCTAAAGTATAATATTCCAGATCTTTTTCAGTCTTTGCTATCTTTTCAAGTATTTTTTCCTTTTCATTTTGACACCCTACCATCTTCACTTCAATATCCTTAATCTTCATTATCAGATTTTTTTCAACCTGTTCAAGATTCTTTATTTCAGTTTCCAGACTTCTTATCTGGCTGCTTAATTCCTCATTTTCAGTATTTTTTTCTTCTATTTCTCCTTTTTTTATTAAAATTTCGTTTTCCAGTTTTTCCTTTATTTTCTCCTTTTCCAGCTCAAAGTCATCTATTTCCTTTTTTTCTGCAATTAATTTTATATAATCAGAATTTATTTCATTATATCTTGATCTATTACTCTCTGTCTTGACTTTCAGTATTTCATATTCTGTGTTCAGATTATTGAGTTTTTCCGTATAATTTGTCAAATCTTCAATTTTTTCCAGGTTTTTTTTCAACCCATTTATCTTGATAGTATTTTCAGAAATCTTTTTCTCTATGTCTTGTATCTTTACACTATTTTCTTCCATAGTCTTTTTTCTTAAAACTATAAACTGTTTATTTTCTTCTATTTCATAATTTAATGTATCCAGCTGTCTCCTCTTCTTATTGAATTCCGAAGTGAAATTCTCATATTCATTTATGAACTTCCTGTATTCCTCATTAAATATCGAAACCTCTTTCTGTCTTTCAGTATTTTTACCTTCTTCTTTTGTTATCTGTCCTTCCAGTTCCGAAATTTTCCGTATAAGTCCATTCTGTTTTTCTTCTATTATTTTAGTTTCTTCTATAATATTTTTTAACTCCCTTTTTCGTTCGAGAAGCTCATCTCTACCTTTTCGTATATATCCTCCAGTCATTCTTCCCCTTGCACTTATGATATCTCCATCCAGAGTTACAATCCTGTCATTAAATCCTTGTTTTAAAAGTCTCCTCCCTGTTTCCAGATTTTTAACAATTATAGAATTTCCAAATACAAACTGTACAGCTTTTTCTATTTCCTTTCCATACCCGATCATATTCCTTGAAAAACCGATTATATCTTCGTCTTTAGGTAATTTTTCTAATATTCCTGAAATTTTTATACCATTTAATGGTAGGAATGAAGCTTTTCCAAGCTGTTTCTCCCTTAATATCCCGATACACTTCTGGGCAGTTTCCGTATCCCTTACTACTATATCCTGAAAAGACCCTCCTGCCAGAGACTGAAAAGCTGTTTCATATCCTTCGGGAATATCTATGAGGTTTATAAACGCCCCGGTTACACCGTCCATATTTTCATTCAGAATATATCTTATGCTATTATAAAATGTCTCATTATTTTCTATTATATCCCTGATAGCCCTTTTCCTTGAGTTCAGGTTTTCATATCTATATTGCAGCCTGTTTATTTCCTTATTAACTTCTGTTCTCTTTTTATCCAGAATTTCCAGAGTATTTCTTGTTTCAGTGAATTCTTTTTCTATATTTATTCTTTTTTCTTCTATAGAAGTCCTTTCTTTCTCAATTTTTTCTTTCCTTCTATATATCCTGTCAAATTCATTCTCTGCTTCTTTCTTCTCTTTCTCAATCCTCTCATTGGAAGCCTGTGCTGAAAATATTCTTTTTTCCAGATCCTGGTTTTCATGTAGGATCTTAATCCTGTCTACTTCCATATTCTGATTTTCCAATGCACTTTTCTTAAGATTTTCAAGTATACCTTCTCTTTCATCTTTCAGACCTTCTACCTTTTCTTCTATCCTGTTCTTTTCCTTTTCTTTTATTTCCAGGCTCTCTATTATAACTTTCAATTCATGTTCAGAAGCTTCCAGAATTCCTTTTTTCTGAAAAATATCCTTTTCCAGGATCAGTTTCCTTTTTTCCTTTTCTCTGCTTTCAGTTTCCAGATTAGAATGCCTGTTCATCAGTTCCGAATAATCATTTTTCAGATTTTCTATAGTTTTAAAGACAACCATGTTTCTATTTTTTTCTTCTTCCAGACTTCCGTAGGCTTCTTCTCTTCTTCTATTGGAATTTAGGAGCTCCTCCTGCCTGCTATCAAATTCTTCCTGTATTTCTGTAATCTTCCTTCCTAATTCCTTCCTTTCCACATCATATTCTTCTTTCAGTATACTTTTTTCGTTCATGTTATATTCCAGGATCATCATTCTCTGAGCATTGATCTTTTCTGTATATGTCTTGAAAAGTCTTGCTTTCATCCCTTCTTCCTTCAGATACTTAACCCTCGTTTCAAGCTCTTTTTCTACATAGTCTATCTTCTCTATTTCAGTTTTTACTTCCTGTAGTTTCTTAAGGGAATCTTCCTTTTCGGTCTTTGCTCTTTTCACTCCGGCAGCTTCTTCAATAATTTCTTTCAATTCTCTTGGATTGGAAGAAATTATTCTTTCAACACGTCCCTGCCCTATTATGGAATAAGCCTGTTTTCCTATACCGGTATCCATAAAAAGCGTATTTATATCCTTTAGTCTAGCTTTCCTGTTATTTATGAAATATTCATTTTCTCCACTCTTATAAATCCTTCTGGTTATTTTCACCTCTGCAAAGTCTATATCCAGATATCTGTCTTCATTTTCAATTATAAGACTTACCTCTGCCATGGACTTGGCTTTTCTTTTTTTACCTCCTGAAAATATGACATCTGAACTCTCCTTTGCCCGGATATTCTTATAGCTCTGTTCTCCCAAAACCCAGAGTATCGCATCTAAAATATTGCTTTTACCGCTTCCGTTAGGTCCGACTATAGAAGTTATTCCCTTGTTAAATTCAACTGTAGTCCTATCAGCAAAGGATTTGAAGCCTGAAAGCTCCAGTGCTTTTAAATGCATTTTTCCTCCTGTTTCATAATTATATGATATATTTGTATCAGATTAGTCCTCTTCATATTCAGCATATTCTTTTAAACCCTCATCAAGGGAATATCTATAATTCCATGATGTATTAGTCTTTAACAGGTTATTATCCAGCCTTGAATCTCTTATATCTCCTATTCTAGGTTTTCTATAAATTACCTTGTTTTTATATCCAAGATATTTCTTCATAGTATTAAAGAGTTCATTTATAGATGTCTTTTCATTTGTAGAAACATTCATAGTAACATCCACTACATCTTCTACAGCTGCCAGATAATTTGCTTCAGCAACGTCCTTTACATAGATGAAATCCCTCGTCTGTTCCCCATCTCCATCAATAAACACTTCCTTATCTGTTCTTATCCTGTCATTAAAAATGGAAACTACGCCTGCTTCTCCATGAGCACTCTGTCTAGGACCATATACATTTGAATATCTGAATATTATATAATTCAGTCCAAATAAACTGTTGTACATTCTTATATAATGTTCCCCGAAAACCTTTGAAAGTCCGTATGGAGCTAAGGGAGCAATCTTTGAATCTTCCTTTGATACACTGCTGTCAGGTATTCCATAAGCTGCAGCCGTGCCTGCAAACAGTATTTTCTTCACATTATATTTTCTACACATATCCAGGACATTTATTAATCCTATGACATTTTCTTCAGCATCATAATGGACATTATCTATAGATACTGAAACGCTTACCTGTGCTGCTTCATGAAAAACATAGGATATATCCTTATTTTCAGCAAATACTTTTTCCAGTTCTTCTCTGTTCCTAATATCTGTATTATAAAAGCTGCAGTTTTTCAGATGTCTTATGTTTTCTTTCTTACCACCTACAAGATTGTCA
>CAYYAV010000124.1:0-5519 GCA_964469865.1 uncultured Fusobacteriales bacterium
TGAATATTCAGATATATCAAGTCCGATAATAAAACTGGTTATTGTCGTGCCTATATTTGCCCCCATTATAATTCCGATTCCTTGTCTCAATGTCAGTAATCCTGCAACTACAAGACCTATAGTTATTACTGAAGTCCCTGAGCTTGACTGTATAAGTGCGGTTACAAAAATGCCTACCAATACTCCCAAGAAGGGAGAAGTAGTATATTTATCTAGGATGTATCTGAGCTTTTCTCCGGCACTCATCTGAAGGCCATCTCCCATGTATTTTATACTGAAAAGGAAAAGACCCAGCCCCCCTAAGAATAGAAATGCCATATTCTGATAATTGATTGTATCTAATGCAGCATCTGTACCCATTTTTTCCTCCTTACTGTTATTAAATATTTAACTTTTACAGAAAATATAATAAATTATCTCACGTCCATCGGCTTTATCAGTCCTGTCCGATATGCTATCAGAAGTTTCTTAAGTTCATCAATTTGCTTTTTTATATCTTTTCCTATGTCAGTATCTTTTACCTTTATCATTTTTTCGCTCCTGTCAATTACTACTGTAGAAGAGATTATATCTTCTTCTTCCTTTATTGCTTTTTCTATAGATTCAAAAGGGGCATGGGAAACCAGTTTTATTCCTCTGGAATTATATATCATCGTATATCCCGCTATTCCTGTCGTTTTCTGATATGCCTTAGAAAATCCTCCATCAATTACAAATAGTTTTCCATTCCCTTTGACCGGTGACTCCCCTTTTTTTACCTTTACAGGCACATGCCCATTTATAATACGTGATTTATTAGGATTGAGTCCAAATTCCTCCAATATCATGATACAAGTATCCTCATTATCCAGAAAAGAGTAGTAAGGATTCTTATTTTCCTTATGAATATTCTTATCATCAATAAAATATCTTTCAAAAGTTCTCATTACATCTTTACCGAACATCGGAGAATTTTTTCCGCACCATAGATACCATATAAAATCACAATTCCTTTTATCTTTTTCACTATCCTGCCTATTAAAGAAAGCCTGTCTGATGACACTTTCAATTTTGTCCAGATAGGATTTACCTTTATAATTTATTCCGTCAATATTTATCTCTAATAATTTCCCATCTTCGGTCAATGGTATACATCCATGATAAAGAAGGTTATTGTTGCATTTTAAATACATTGAGCCCTTACTGAAAAGGAAACTTAAATGTCTTTGCAATCTTTCACTGTTCATAAAAGAAGATTTCAGCTTCTCCATTATTTTTTCCTCTTCAGGCAGCAGTTTTAAGGGATTATCAGGATTAACAGTAGGAAAATTCCTGTCATTCAGCATATATTCCTTTCCACCAATATTTACAGTTCCTTCGTTGAAATTTACTTCCTTCAGTATTTCCCTGTCTTCCATCTGAAGATTTGGATTCCTTTCCGAAAAAAGTCCCTCAATTTTAAACTGGATGATTGAAATAGCCTTATGCATCTGTGCAATAAGATCAGAATCTACCCCTTCTTTAGGTCTGAAATTCTTACAGGGATCATTTCCGTAATATTTCATCGCAAAAGTTGCAAGAGGAAGGAGGTTTATTCCATACGCTTCTTCCAGGATATCATTGTTATTGTATCTTGTACATATTCTTATAACATTTGCTATACAGGCCTTATTTCCTATTCCTGCTCCAATCCACAGCATATCATGATTTCCCCATTGTATATCTACATTATGGTGATTCAGAAGGCTGTCCATTATAAGATGCGGATAAGGACCTCTGTCATATATATCCCCTACAATATGGAGCCTGTCTATAGCAAGGCGTATGATAAGATCGCTCACGGATTTTATAAAATCTCTCGAACATTTTGTAGAAATGATTGTATCGATTATAGTATCAACATATTCTTTTTTATTATCTTCATCTTTACGTTCATATAGCAGTTCCTGAATGATGTATTCAAAGTCTTTAGGCATGGCTTTCCTGACTTTAGAACGGGTGTATTTTGTAGATATTACACGGCATATTTCTATAATCCTTTCAATTATAACCCTTACCCATTGATCAATATCATTTTCCCTTGATTCGGCAATGTCATATTTTGCCTCAGGATAATAGATAACTGTCGCAAGCTCCTTTTTCTCCTCTTCAGTCAGGTTTTCTCCGAATACATCTTCAATTTTCTGCCGTATACTTCCAGATCCATTACGGATGACATGAGTAAAAGCCTCATATTCTCCGTGCACATCCGATAAGAAGTGTTCCGTTCCCTTCGGTAGGTTCAATATAGCCTGTAAATTAATAATTTCCGTAGAGGTTTCAGGGATATTACGGAAACTTCTGGCTAGTAGTTCCAAATATTTCAGTTCTGTCACTTTCAATAACCTCCTTGTCTATTTTAATTATTTAATTAACTCTGTCTATTTACTTTACTTAATATACTCTCAAGTACAGGAGTCATACTGTTCAGATGTCTGTTCTTTATAATAAGATTCCAGAAAGGTTCAAATTTTTTCCATCCTGACGTATAGAAGAAATGTTTTATCTTATGTTTAGTTAATTCATGATTATTACTGGCCTTAAATATATTTTTCCATGTATAGTATTCCCTATATGCCCAGTCATATCCTGACTTTAACTCTTCAGCAGTAAGATTTCTTGTCTTATAGACTACATTCCTTGTATCATATAAATCCCAGTTTCTTGTCAGAATTCTTCCTTCTTCTTCCATTTTTTTGAATAATCTCGTTCCGGGATACGGAGTAAGTATATGATATGTAGAAGTAGTTATAGCATGCCTTACTCCCCATTCTACCGTTCTCTTAAATACATCCTTGTCATCATTGTCAAGCCCAAATACAAAACTTCCATTTATCATTATTCCCAGGGAATGTAACCTTTCCACTGCCTTTATATAATCTTTCTGGAGATTTTGATTTTTATTGCTCTGCTTAAGGTTTTCAGGAGAAAAGGTCTCAAAACCTACAAAAATACTCCTAAGCCCTGCCTTAGCAGCCTTTTCTATAAGATTACCGTTCAATATGGAATCTATTGTAGCAGCTCCTTGAAATATCCTGTTCATTCCTATCATATTGTCAAAAAGCTCACTGGCAAATTTAGGATTTCCTAGAAGATGATCATCAAGAAAATAAAGATGTTTTCCCGGAAGGCTTTCTATTTCTTTTAATGCCTCGTCAACCTTTCTTGTATAAAATGACCTCCCATTTTCATAAAAGGCATCTTTATAGCAGAAATCACAATGGTGTGGACATCCTCTTGACACGACAAGTGAATTAGGTACCAGATACATATTCCTTTTTATAAGATCCCTTCTCACAGCTGGAATATTTTCCAGGCTTCTATGAGATGAAATGTATATTTTTTGAGGATTATTATTCCTAAAGTCCTTCAGAAATCTGGGAAATATATCTTCTCCTGGACCTAGCATTATCGTATCAGCATGTCCTATTGCTTCATCGGGGAGTGATGTGACATGAAGTCCTCCCAGTACTACATAGGATCCCTTTGCCCGGTAGTGATCGGCTATATTATATGCCCTGTATGCATTGGTAATATAAACCTGTATTACAACAAGGTCAGGATTATCATCCAGGTTAAGCTTTTCAATATGCTGATCCTGAAGCTCTACCTCATCTTCTTCTGAAAAATATCCTGCAAGTGTTGCCAGTCCTAATGGTGGAAAAAGTGAATATTTTATTGGTCTCCAGAATGGGCTTTCTGCTTCTGTCAATGCCGGTAAAATCATTTTAACTTTCATATATTCCCCTTAGATAATCAAATTTTAGTTTACTTATGAATTAATTATACTAAAAATGACTGGAGATAGTCCAGTCAAAATTTAATTATTTCTTATTTTCTTCATTTTTTTCATCTTTTGATTCAGAATTACCAATAAAACTATTAAAGAAATTTTCAATATTTTTTACAAAGGCGTTAAACTTAGCAGTTGCTTCATTGTAAAATCCGATTATACCGTCCTTCTTTTCTATAAGATCTTCGATATTCTTCTGTGTTTCCTTTGCTTTCTTATTAAGTTCATCAATCTGCTTTGAATCAATTTTAGGAATTTCTATCCCAATTCCAGATTCAGTTTTATTATCCTCAGATTTTTTGGATATTTCGGTATTCTGTGCAATAGACTCCAAGGCAGCATTTCTTTTAGCTTCCTCTTCAGCCTGTGCCCTTATTTTTTGAGTTTCTTCAGCCAGTTTTTTCTCCATCTGTGCTTTTAATTCTGCTTCCGTCTTATCTTTTACTTCTTTCTGGGCTTGTTCTATTTGTGTCTTAAGCAGTTCTTCATTTTTTTTCTTCTCACCGTTCACATAGAGTGTAGATATCCCAAGTGTAATCAGCACAGCAGCTATTCCTATAAAAATCCATTTATTCCTCTCTTTCTTTACAACTTCATCATAGGAATAGTATTCAACCTCATCTTCTTTTTCAGATTCTATTCTATTTTCCGGCTTCTTTACAGTTTCAGATGCTGTGTTACCTTTATCAGAAGATGTATCTTTCAATTTAGAATTTCCTGTTTCATTGTTAAGTTCTGCTTCCAGTTCCAACTTCTTTTTTTCAAGTTCCTCTATTTCCTTTTTCTTTTGAAGAGCCTTTTCCAGTTCTGAAATTTCATTTCTTAATTGTTCCAATTTTTCCTGTTCATGACCGTTATTTTCTTTTTCCATTTTTCCAAACCCTCTTCTTAACTAAAATATATAACAGATTACTGCTATATGGCTATTATAATACAGAAATCTTTTTTATTCATTTGTTTTATAGTTTTTCATTAAAAATTATGAAGGCTCATCGCCGCCCTCATGTTCTCCACTATCGGCTAACAAAATTTCTTCTCCTCTGAATACTCATTATGGCGGGAAAACGTCAAACTCACTCCCTTCAGACAGCCGTTTTCTTGTTCGCCATAATTTCATATTCCTTCGGTAAATTTTGTAGGCTAGAATATTTTATTTGTGTTTTTACTATTTATTAATTTATATTATTTATATCCACAATGATAATTACCATACGCATCATAACCACAACCAAAGCCAGTTTCCTTTTCTCTCTTTTCTACTCTTTCCCAATAATTTGAATCAAATAATTCACAACTTATAGTAGTGATTATAATTATAATTATAATTAATATTTTTTTCATAAAATCTCATCTCCAATTCTATTTTTATTTAAAATCTTTTCTTTTAAAATTTTCTGGATTAGGATTAATTTTAGAAGTTGTAGAATTTTGTGTTGCCATTCTCAATCCTTCATTCATTACACTTACTTCTGAACCAATACTTAAAGTTCCTAATTGTTTTATTATATCCTTAAAAGAATTTTTTATTATCATACCTGCTTTCTCTTGTTGTTCCTTTAAATACTCCTCACTATAAGGGTAGTTATTATTCCTATTAAACAGTCTATCAAGTTCATCTTTCTGTCTCTTTAAATTATCAAGGTCACTCAGATTACTTGTTGACATCTGTAGAAGAAATGATGCCAGCCCGGCACTGTCCGTCCAGCTC
>CAYYAV010000125.1:0-5508 GCA_964469865.1 uncultured Fusobacteriales bacterium
AATAATAGCCTTTATAGAAGTATTCCTTGCTTTGAAAGGATAAATAATAAATAAACAAGAAGATTAAAATAATTAGAAACTCCCCATTCTGTATCGTTATAATACATATCCATTTCTCATCCTGTCCATGGTCAATGTGCTAATTCTTCTTCTTTCAGTAGTATTAGTTCCTTGTATTCAGTGCCCCCTTTTTTAATCAGAAACATATTTTGGTTATATTATAATACAAAATATATTAAAAAAAGATTAAAAAAATATTGACTTTTATGAAAAAATAAGATAGAATAAATTATAGGAAAAAAACACCTTACTATTTAGTGAGGTGTTTTTAAAAATACAGGGAAAATCAAGCTGTTTAGTAATCTATAAGAAATTAAAAAGGGTATCAATAAGGGGGAATAAATATGGCTATAAGTGTATTAAGCTGCAGTTATATGGGGATAGAGTCTTATATAGTAGAAGTTGAGGTAGATATATCAAACGGACTTCCTGTTTTTAATATTGTAGGTATGGGGGACTTGGCAATACTGGAAAGTAAGGAAAGGATAAGAAGCTGCTTTAAGAATCAGGGGCTTGAATTTCCGGTAAAAAGAGTCTTAGTAAATCTGTCCCCTGCGGATATAAAGAAAAAAGGAAGTCATTTTGACCTTCCAATATTTATAGGAATTCTAGCAAATATTGGAAAAGTGAAAAAAAAGGACAATCTGAAAAACTGGATTATATTAGGTGAGATATCTCTTAATGGCAAGATAAAAGCTGTAAGAGGAGTGATAAATGCTACGATTCTGGCTAAAGAAAAAGATATAAAGGGAGTAATAGTTCCAGTTGAAAATTATAATGAAGCTAGGCTTATTTCTGATATAGAAATAATTCCTGTAAAAGAAATCAATGATGTAATTTTGTTTCTAAACGAAAAAATATCAGGAGATGAATTACGTACATTATCACATACTGAAAGTAGCAGTAAGAAAAATATTAAGAAGATAGAAAATATAGATTTTTCAGATATAAAAGGACAATATTTAGCTAAAAGGGCTCTGGAAATAGCCGCTGCAGGAGGACATAATATATTTCTCATAGGAGATCCGGGATCAGGGAAATCAATGATGGCAAAGAGATTTAATACGATACTTCCGGAGATGGCTGAAGAGGAGATAATAGAAACTACCAAAATATACAGTATTTCGGGAATGCTTTCTGAAGCAGATCCTATTATAACAAAGAGACCATTCAGGGCACCTCATCACACTGCTACACAGACTGCACTTGTAGGGGGAGCTACAAGAGCAGGGGAAATTACCTTAGCGTTAAATGGAGTATTTTTTCTTGATGAATTGGGAGAGTTTGGAATAAAAACACTGGAAACTCTTAGACAGCCTCTTGAAGATGGAAGTATTACCATATCAAGAGCAAATTCTATAATAACTTATCCTGTAAAAAATATAACAATAATGGCTTCAAATCCGACCCCATCAGGATTTTTCCCTGAGGATCCGCAGTGTACTGACAGCCTAAGAGATATTAAAAACTATCAGAAGAGGTTTTCGGGGCCTCTCCTTGATAGGGTAGATCTGTATGTTGAAATGCATAGACTAAAGAAAGAAGAAATATTTAGTGAAGAACAGAGTGAAAATTCCGAGAAAATAAAAAAAAGGGTTATAAAGGCAAGGGAAAGACAATATACAAGATTTAAGAAGAAGATGCTTAACTTCCAGATGGGCAGGCTACATATATCAGAATACTGTAAACTGGATAAAGAAACAAAAGATATAATGGAAAATGCAGTAGACAGCATGCGGCTTTCTGTAAGAATGTACGATAAGATACTTAAGGTATCGAGAACCATAGCAGATCTGGAAGATTCTGAAAATATAAGGAAAGTACATATACTGGAAGCATTAAATTACAGGAGAAAATGAAGAAGAAATACAGTAAATTTAAGGAGTAATTAACAGAATAATTTTTTTAAGGATATTTCTGCGGATTTTAAAAAGGCAGAAATATTTTTATTTATAAGAAAAGTAGATTTATTTTATGAAGGTGGAAACATTTTTGCAAATTAAATTGAAAATAAATTAGAATTGTATAAATAGAATTATAGGGTATCATATAATAAGGAGTGTGAGAAATGTTAAATAATAAGGAAATGGAAATATTGAATAAGCTTATTGGAGGGAAAAGATATTCATTTAAAGAAATATCAGAAAAATATAACATTTCAGACAGGGCAGCAAGATATTATATTAACAATATTGATTATGTACTGGAAATACTCGGATACAGGATAACAGAAAAAGACAGGAATATGATAATGCTGGATACAGGACAGGATTTTAGGAAAATTCTTGAGGTGCTGAAAGAAAATCGGAAACTGTCATCAGAAGAACGTCAGGATATCATGAAACTGATACTGTTTTTTGATAAGGAAGGACTGAATGTAAGCAGATTTTCAAGTAAGTATGCTGTATCAAGGACAACAGCCAAGAAAGATATGAAAGTACTGGAAAATGAACTGAAGGAATATGAAATTGAATTAGTTTACATAAATGGGAAAGGATACAAATTATCAGGAAATAAGCAGAAAATCCTTGTAAAGCTGGAAGAGGTAACGGAAAAAATATTGGAACAGGTGGAAAAGAAGACTGAAATAATTAGCAGGGAACTTCTGGATATATTTTACAGCTATATTAGATACGGAGATATAGAAAGGATAAAAAAATTTATACTGAAAATTGAGAAAATAATGCAACTTAGTATTAACAAGGAAAGTTATAATAAGATAATAGCATATATTTCAGTTATCTTAAATGATAACTGGGAAAGAGGGAATAATGGAGAACTTCTGGCAAAGAGTTTCCTGTGTAATACTGATGAATATGCTGAAATAAGGAAGGTGCTGCTGGAAATTTTTAAAGACAGGGAAATATCCGAAGCAGATCTTATAAGAATAGCAGATCTTATAATGGGAATGAGCATAAACGGGCTAAAGAATAATTCCTTTGAGGACTGGATTGATGAAGAGCTGATGATAAGGAAAATGATTGTCAAGATAAGTAGAATTATAGGGCAGGACTTATCAGGGGATGAAGTTCTTCATGAGGGGCTTCTTTATCATATAAAACCTGCCATGTACAGGATGAAAAATGGAATACAGATAGTGAACTCAGTATTTAAGGAACTTATAATAACAGAGGATCCTATCCTGAAAGTTGTCAAGCAGGGAATAAGTGAAATAGAAAGGATTTTTAATGTGGAATTTCCTGAAGATGAGATTGCACTTATAGGATTCCATATAAAGGCGGCAATTGAAAGAAATACAGTAGAAAAATCAAAGAAAGTAATACTGGTATGTGGATTAGGGTATGGAAGTTCAAAGGTTCTGGAACAGAGTCTGAAGGAAAACTATGATCTGGACATAGTAGACGTCCTTTCATATTCCTTTATAGAAAATACCCTTCCTATCTATAAGAATATAGATATTATCCTGACAACAATAGACTTCAGTCATGATACGAATATACCTGTTGTAAGGATAAACCCTCTCCTGAAGGACGAGGATATGAAACTGCTCTCAGAATATGGAATTAAGAAGAATAAAAGCAGGATTTCCTTAAAAAGTATTCTGAATATAATAGAAAGGGACACTGTTATAGAAAATAGGAGAAACCTTATAGACAACCTGAAGAAGGAATTCGGGAACAGGATAGTAGACGACCTGACAGAAGCAGGATTTTCACTGAAAGAGTTCCTGAATAAGGAAAATGTAGAATTTATAGAAAAAGTGGAAAACTGGGAAGAAGCTATAAGGAAATCAGGGGAAATACTTGTAAGAAATAATATATCCAATAAAAGATATGTAGAGGAAATGGTAAGGACCATAAGGAAATTTGGAGCATATATAATTATAGAAGAAGGAATAGCCATACCCCATGCACCTATATCTGAAAATGTATTTAAGACAGGTATAGGTCTGCTCGTAGTAAAGGAGAGGGTGTATTTTCCCAATGGTAAAGGGGCAAATATATTTATGAGTTTTGCAGCGAAGGACAGAAGCGGGCATGAAATTATACTTAAAGATCTTTTTGAATTGATAACAAAGCATAAATTTATAGAAAAGATATCTAAAATCAGAAAATATGACGAACTTGAAAAATATTTCGGAAAGGAGTAGACATGTTGTGGGAAAGTCTAAATGGGAACATACAGCTGGAAGAAATGGTAAAAAACTGGGAGGAAAGCATAAGGATAGCTTCCAGGCCTTTACTGGAGAAGGGGATTATTGAAGAAAGATATGTGGCAGCAATGATAGGAAATATAGAAAAATTGGGTTTTTTTGTAGTTTTAAGGGAGCATCTTGCCATGCCCCATGCAAGACCGGAAGAAGGTGCAGTAGACACGGGAATCAGTTTTCTGAAGCTGAATACGCCTGTAAAATATGGGGATGAGGATATATACCTTATATTCGTGCTGGCTTCAAAGGATACAGAAAGCCATACCGGAATACTGATGGAGCTGGCGGACCTGTTTCAGGATGATGAAATGATAGAAAAGCTTATAAAAGCAGATAACCTTGAAAAAATAAATGAAATAATCAGAAACTATAAAAATTAAATAAAATTCAGGAGGAAAAATTATGAAAATTATGGCAGTTTGTGGTTCAGGTCTAGGAAGCAGTTTTATGGTGGAAATGAACATTAAGAAAGTGTTGAAAAAAATTGGAGTGGAGGCAGAAGTGGAGCATGCTGATCTGGCTTCTGCAGTTCCAGGCGTAGCAGATGTATTTGTCATGGGAAAGGATCTGGCTGACAGTGCAAGTGTTCCTAAGGACAAGCTTATAGTCCTTGATAATATTATAAGCATGCCTGAGCTGGAAGAAAAAATGACGAAATATTTTGGGAAATAGGAAACGAAAAAATGAAAAGAAATGAAAAACATAGGAGGTAGAAATAATGAAAGATATTTTAAACTTTATAGTGGATATTCTAAAAATCCCTTCAATTCTGGTGGGAGTAATTGCAATGATCGGTCTGATAGTTCAGAAGAAACCGGTTACAGACGTAATAAAAGGAACAGTTAAGACAATACTTGGATTCATAGTACTTGGTGGAGGTGCCGGCTTACTGGTGGGAGCATTGGCTCCGATGGGTCAAATGTTTGAACAGGGATTCCATGTACAGGGGATAGTTCCAAATAATGAAGCCATTGTATCTATGGCATTGAAGGATTATGGAACTACAACAGCTTTAATAATGGCTTTTGGAATGTTCTTTAATATTTTTATTGCAAGGTTTACTAAGCTTAAATATATATTCCTTACAGGACATCATACACTCTATATGGCATGTATGATAGCAATAATATTGAAAGTAGGGGGATTTGAAGGCACGCTGCTGGTAGTGATAGGATCCCTGACATTAGGGCTTGTAATGGCAGTATTTCCTGCGATGGCACAGCCTTTCATGAAAAAGATAACAGGAAGTGAAGATGTGGGCTTTGGACATTTTGGAA
>CAYYAV010000126.1:0-5500 GCA_964469865.1 uncultured Fusobacteriales bacterium
GGAACATTCAAGGGAAGAGGAGACAAGGCTGAGAAGTACCCTTATGAGGGGATATTTACTAGAAGTGATAATTCCTTTGAAAGATATACTTCACCTGCAAGTAATATGTATTCATTACTATCTGTAAGTTCGAATCCATATTCTGCATCAACGAATACAAGACAAGGATTAGTTTCAGGTTATGGAATAGCTTCGACGATACCGGTATCAGAACCTATAATAAGTTTTGAGCTAAGTGCGGGAGTTAATCCAAGAACTATAAATAAGAGTCCAGTAACTGTAACTTTACCTGCTGTAAATGCACCTAGTGCACCTACGATAACTGTTAATGCGACTACTCCAAGTCCGGTGACTACACCTACAGTAATACCACCTGTAGTACAGCTGAACTTACCTACACCAAATACAGACCCTTTTAATGATTATTCATTTACAACAAGTTCGGTAAATGGAAATATGCAAAATGGAGGAACTTTTTCAGGACAAATATTTTCTGTAGGCTGGAATCCAGATACATCTAGTTATAGTAGCAGTAGTCATTACTATGATGGTAGTAGCTGGCGAAATCTTCCGTTTTCAGGAAAAAAGAGTAATGTCGTTTATTTAAACAATAAAAGTGGTTCCTGTAGAAGCACGCCTACAAATTGTACTTCTAATATAACTGAATCATATGGAAATGTAAGAGGATTTACATGGGGAGGAGCTGCTGGAAATGAAGCTCAAATTTATGCAGCTGGAAATGTAAGTGGAAGCGGACAATCTTATGATGTAACTGTTAGTAGCCTTACTAGTGCTGGTACTCCTTCAACTACAGGCCACGATGGAGTAATTGGAGCACATATAGTGTGGAATGGAAGTATACATGATGTTAAAGGATATTTAAAAGGAAAAGCAACAATGTTTGCATTAGAAACTTGGCATGCTGCAAAAGTGGCTTTCCAAAATGTTACTGTAGATGTCGAAGGAGATGATAATACTATCTTCTATATCTATCCTTCAACTTATGCCGGGATTTTCTCAAGCACTTATGGTGATTATAACTCTTTTTCACAAAGAGGGGCTCTTATAGGAGATTTAAGTGCAGATATAAAATCAAATGGAAATACAATATATTCTGTAATGGGAGTAACAGGAAGCTACAACCTTACAAGCAGCGGTACTTTTAAGCTGGAAGGTTCAGAAAATGTTGTTTATTCAGGATTAGGTTATGCTGCAAATTTTGAAAATTTAGTTGGAAAAACAGGAAGTCAAATTGTAGATATATATAAAACAGGGTTAACTCCTAGAATAAATTTGGCAAATGCACCGGAATCATATGGAGATGACAATGTCATATTGTTTTTTGGAGATCATACAACAACAAATGGAAGTGTATATAATGGGGGTCAGACAACTGGATGGAAAAAATCAACAATAGGAATCTATCAAGGAGAGATAAGAGCTAAGGCAAGAATAGGGGAGAACCTTACTATAAGTGGTGGAACTGCTCAAACTTCTAATGGAAATAAGAATAATGCTGCCGGATATGATAATACATATGTTGAAAATAATGTAGGTATACTGGCATGGTCGGGTCAAAGAAGCGGAATTAAAGCTGTAGATGATTTAGGAGCTGTAAGACAAAATCCCGGTACAACTACTTGGGATATTACAGATTATTCATTTGTAGATACTAATGATGCTATACATTCATTACAGATTAATGATATTGATATTACATTCGGAAAATATTCTAAAAGCGGAATTATGGTTGCTTCACAATTTGGAACACAGGTAGATGTAGCAATGCCTACAAATTCTGTGTCTACAAATACAAATGATACTTCTATAATAGCTGTAAAAACTGATGTTATAAAAGATTATAGCGGGACAAGTGTTGTAAGTTCTGATAATGACGGTACAAATACTGCTGCAACCGGAACAATAATCGGTTATGCTGAAGGGATATGGAGTGATTCGGCAAAACGTACAGGAATGTCAGCTGCAACTCAAAGCAGCTTAGCAAATTCAGCTAGTGAGATTAACTTCGGTGTAGACGTTGATATGAGTGGTAGAAGAAAGGCAATTAACGGAACTGATTATAGATCTATTGCCTATGCGGCAGTAAATGGAGGAAAAATAACTGCAAAAAATACTACTGCTAGAGGGCATGGATCAGTAATAGCCTATGCTGATGGCGGAACAAATAACAGAACAACTTCAGTCACTATAACAGGAAATATAACAGCAATAGATGAATGGGCATCAACAGCTTCAGCTTCTGAAAAATATCAGAATATAGGAGCCTATGCAACAGGAACAGGTTCTACAGTGACTGTATCAGGAAATGCAATAATAAACGGAATGGGAGCTTTTGCAGATAAAGGAGGAAAAGTAACTATAGGCGGATCCGGAAGTGATATAAAGACGGGAGAAAGTGTAGGAATTGCTGCAACAAATGGTGGAAATGTTGAATTTGGCGGAGGAACTATTACAGTTGATACAAATTCAGGGGATACAGCAATGTCGTTCTATGCGGATGGAACTTCAAAAATCAATTTCACAGGAGCTACTGCTATTAATATGACAAAAGGGAACCTTGTTGTAGAAAATACTTCTGTATATACAGCTGCAGCAGGAACAGCAACAAGATATAATGGAATGGGAAATGTGACTTTAAATGTATCAGGAGATGCTAAAGTAATCAAAACTTCTGATGGAGAGACAGGAGTAGTATGGAATGGAGGCAGCGGATTTGCAGGAACTGTACAAAGTGATATGAAACTGGCGTCTGCTACGATAGGAGCAAACAACTTTACTGCTTACTATCTAAATGGAGATTATACAATAAATGCAGATGTAAGACTTGGAGATTCAACGGATGCCTTCAATAATGTATTTATGACGAGGGAACTTGTAACTATAAATAGCGGGAAAACGGTTTCTTCTACAAACGGTACAGGGCTTGCCATGGCATCAAACAGTTCAGCTACAAGTAATGCTGTATCTGGGTATATTAATAACGGTACTGTAAACATAACAGGAGGAGGAACATCAAAAGCTGCAGTAAATGTAAGTTATGGAACAATACAGAATAATAATGTCATAACAACTGATAACGGAGCGGCAGTATATGGAAGTAATGGAAGTAGGCTGGAAAATACAGCTACAGGAGTAATAACTGTAACAGGAACAGGACAGGGGATTGTAGGAATGGCAACAGGCGCAAGTATACAGACCTATGGAACTGATGCAGGAGCTGCTGGAAAAGCTGTAGAAATAATCAATAATGGACTGATTAATATAGCAGGAACCGGCGGAACAGCGATATATGCCGATAATAATACAAATACAGTACAAGGAAATATCACAGTAGTAAATAACAATAAACTGACACTCGGAAATTCAGGAGTAGGAATAGCAGTAAAAGGAACTAATGGTGGTGAAGTAACTGTAACAGGGACAGGAAGTTCTGATATAGTGGCAGGAACTTCAGGAATTGGAATTTATGCTGAAAATTCAAAGATAACTTTGAATTCAAACTATGGAATAGAGACAAAAGAAGGCGGAGTAGGAATTTATGCAGCAGGAACAACGACAATACCTTCATCTTCAACATTGGAATATAAATATTCAGGAAGTACATCCGGAGTGGGGATGGGAATAGTCTATGCAGGAAGCAATGCAGCAAATAGTACAAATGTAAATCTTGTAAATAGTACAGGAACAACAGGTGGAATGGTAGGAATATATGCGAATGGCGGCGGAATATTTACAAATAGTGGAAATATAACAGGAACATCTGTTCAAATGGAATTTGGAATAGTTGGAGAAAATACGGCTATATCAAATAATGGCAGTATAACATTAGCTGATGCAGCTGCAATAACAACACCTAATGTAGGTATTTACACTAAGACTGATAATGCCATAACAAATTCAGGAAATATAGCTGCGGGCAATAATGCAATAGGAGCATATGGATATGAAATAAATAATAGTGGAAACATAAATATAGGAAATGCCGGGATAGGAGTCTACTCTCTGGGTGGAAATGTAAACTTGACAGGCGGCTCAATAACAGTCGGAACAGATGAAGCTGTAGGAGTATTTGCACAAGGGACTTCACAGACTATTGATAATACAGGAACTGCAATGAATATAGGAGATAACTCATTTGGATTTGTCAATGTCGGAACTGGTAATACAGTTAAATCACAGATTGCAGGTACAGCATTGGGAAGGGATTCGATATACATCTATTCTAGGGATACGGGTGGAACTGTAGAAAATAGTACAGATATATCAGAAACAGGGACTTATGGAAATAACTACGGAATATATTCAGCAGGAACTGTAAAAAATACTGGAAATATCAATTTGTCCAGTGGAACAGGAAATGTTGGAATATACAGTATAAGCGGTGGAACTGCGACAAATGATGGAGGAACAATTACAGTTGGACTTTCTGATGTTGATAATGAAAGATACGGGATAGGAATGGCAGCAGGATTTACTCCTACTTCGACTAAACCCGGAACACCTACTACAGGTAATATAGTAAATAAAGGTACAATCAATGTAAATGGAAAAGGAAGCATAGGAATGTATGCTACCGGAGCCGGAAGCTCTGCAGAAACTGCTGCTGGATCAGTAATAAATCTTAATGCAGACAATACAACAGGAATATTCCTTGATAATGGAGCCAGAGGAGTAAATAGAGGAACAATAGCAACAGCAACATCAGGATTGTCAAATGTAGTTGGAGTATATGTATCTAATGGATCACATCTAGATAACTATGGAACTATTACAATTAGTGCTACAAATGGAATAGGAGCATACTTAAAAGGTGGAACAATAGCGAACTATGGAACAGCTACTGTAGCAGCAACAGGAACAGGAGCACAGAATACATATGAATTCAAGGTAGCGGATACAAGTAAAAGTGTAGGAGGAGTGCAGATTGATACTACTACAGGAACTCCTATAATAATAAGAGACGGCTTAACAGTAAATCCGGTATCAATAGTGACAAATATGACAGAATCTCCTAAATCAGTGGCAGCATCGAGTATAGGAATGTATATAGATACATCAGGAATAAGCTTTACAAATCCTATTGGAAATATAGGACAAATAACAAATGAAGCTGACTTGATAATAGGTTCAGAAGCTGCAGAGTATACTACTAGTAAAGATATAATAGTAACAGATCCTAATATAATAGATCCATACAGAAACTCAATGATTGCTAACCCACAAGTAACAAAATGGAGTATGTATTCAGGAAGCCTGACATGGACATCAACAGGAACACTTGATGGAAATGGTTATATAACTGGTCTTGCAATGGCAAAGATACCATACACACAGTGGGCAGGGACAGCGGCGACACCAGTAGAAAGTACGGACACATATAACTTCCTTGACGGACTTGAACAGAGATACGGGGTAGAAGCATTAGGAACTAGGGAAAATCAACTGTTCCAAAAGCTCAACAGCATAGGTAACAATGAGG
>CAYYAV010000127.1:0-5471 GCA_964469865.1 uncultured Fusobacteriales bacterium
ATTCCATATATTTTAAAAGATTTTCCCCTGTAATGTTTACACCGATTAAAGTATTAGTATATTTATATATGAACGCAACATCCTTTCTCTTAAAAGGCCCTTTAACAAGATTGGAATCAAAGTTAAAGAGTGCCGCTGCTGATACATCCGCCTTTGCATAATGCTTCTGAACCTGATTTATAAGCTGTATTATAGGAGTTTCCTTTAATGTCGCTGTAGGCATTGATGTTATCTTAGCTTCCCCCGTAATGAAATCCGGTCTTTCGATGAAAGTTGCAGTTACTTCTCCTACTACTTCATTTGCATATTCTTTAGATTTCTTATCCACATAGGCATATTTTTCCATCATTTCCTTATCTTCAGGAATATCCTTCGTGGAAATATTTTCAGTAGTTACAGTCTTCTTCTTTGTCTTAGTGTCATAGATTACGACACCTTTCGCAACATAAGTTCCATATGCTCCCGGTTCTATTGTCTTTACACCATCCACATCAGTATTATATACTGCATGTTCATGCCCTGCAAAAATTATGTCAAATTGAGGAAATTTCTTAGCCAGGTCAGGTATTCCCAGACCTCCTCTCTCGTCTTCCCTTCCAAGGTGGAAAGATCCTATAAGGACATCATATTTCCCTTCCAGTTCCTTTAACGTTGCTGACAGTGCTTCTTCAGGCCCTAAAAACTTCAGTCCTTCAAAATGCTCCGGAGCCGATGCTTCCCATATAGGTATATGAGGTACAAGATATCCTACTATTGCAACCCTTACACCATCTATCTTCTTAATTACATATGGCTTTACGAAGTGTTTCCCGTTGTCAGTCCTTACAACATTGGAAGCCAGTACATCTCCCTTGAATGCCTTTATGTTCTTTTCCAGGAAAGACTTCTCAAAGTTGAATTCATGATTTCCCAATACGAATATATCGTATTTCATGTCATTAAGTGCTCTCATTAAAGGATGGACAGGTTCAGCATTAAACAGTTCCGCACTGTTATCCTGTAATAAATCTCCGTTATCTATTACAATTACGTTCTTATTTTCCTTCCTCTGTTCCTTTAAAATTGTAGAGACCCTTGTAAGTCCATTGTCCTTCTTCTGCTCATCTACTGCATAGTCATAGGAGAAAAGCCTCCCATGTATGTCCGATGTTTCAAGTAATACTATTTTTACTTCTTTCCCAAATACCACAAGGGTTAAAAGTAAAAATAATGATAATATTCTTTTTTTCATTTCCATTCCCTTCCTTTTACATATATAGAATTTTTCTAATAACATTATATCCCAACAAATACTTTTTTCCAAATTTATTTCAAAAATTGGATAAAGTAAAATATTTAGAACAATAAAGAAAGAAAGAAAGAGGAATTTAAGAAAAAGAACTTGCAAAAAAAAAATAGAACCTTTACAATAAAGTTGGCAACCCAGAAGGGAAAAAATCTCTTCATAAATATAATAATAGAAAATAAACATATCGTAAGTAATAATTTTGAAACTAACTTTACAGATTCTTAAAAGAAATCTTCTGAAGGTTTTGTATCATTTCCAGATTTAGATATTTCGATGTGATAATTCATGAATCACTGATTTGAATTCTAATGACAGTATAGTTGGGGAATAGCATTTTATAGAACAATCATATTAAAAATTATAAGAAAATAAAGGAGAAAAAAATGGCAAAAATAACTGACATAGAAAGAAAAATAGATGAATTAAGTGGTGGACAATTTCAAGTACTTTGTGATGATTTATTATCAAAACAAGGTTATAAAAACTTAGTAAAAATTGGAACAAAAGAAGGAAGTAATAAAACGACTAAAGGAACTCCTGATTCTTATTTTAAATCCGAAAATGGAAAATATATTTTTGTAGAATATACGACTAAAAAAGATAATCTTTCAAAAAAAATTAAAAATGATATAGAGAAGTGTTTAGATGTAGAAAAAACAGGTATAGAAATTTCAGATATAGAAGAAATTATTTATTGCCATACTTCTTCAAATTTATTACCTAAAGAAGACAGAGAATTAGTAAAAATATGTGAAGAAAAAGGCATTTTATTAAAATTATATGGAATAAATGAAATAGCGAATGAAATTTATAATAAATATAAAATAATTGCTAAAGAGCATCTGGCATTACCATTGGATACAGGACAAATTTTTGAAGTTGAAGATTTTATAAAAAAATATGATTCTTATGATATGGTAGCACCATTATCTACTAAATTTCAATTTAGAGAAAAAGAAACAGAAGAGATTATTTCAAATTTTGAAGAAAATAAAATTATTCTATTACATGGAGCTGCTGGAGTTGGGAAAACAAGACTAGCTCTAGAAATAGCCAAACGAATTAGTAATGAAAAAAATTATAAACTATTATGTATAAAAAGTAACAAACAAGCTATTTTTGAGGATTTAAAAAGTTATATAAATACAGAAAATAAATATTTAATTTTTGTAGATGACATAAATGAATTAATTAATCCAAAAGTTTTATTAGATTATCTAACTAATGATAGTAAAATAAAATTAATTTTTACTATTCGTAATTATGCAAAGGAATTGATGTTAAATAATATCAAGGAAATAACAAAGTCTGTATTTGAAATAGAAATAATGAAAATTAGTGATGAAGAAATAAAAGAATTTTTAATACAGAATATGGAAATAAGGAATGAGCATTATATTAATAAAATTCAAGAAATAGCACAAGGAAATACTAGAATAGCTTATATGGCGGCAAAATTAGCTATAGAAACACAAAATTTAACTTCTGTAAGTAATGCGACAGAACTGTATAGCAGATACTATGACAAATATTTACAGGAAACTGATATAGTAAAAAATAGAAATTTGTGCAAAACTTTAAGTATTGTTTCAATAATAAGAAAATTAGATTTAGAAAATAGTAATCTAATAACCTTTTTCTTAAATTTTTTTAAAATATCGAATAAAGAGTTTGAAAATAGCATTTATGAACTGGAAAAATTAGAAATTCTAGAAATTTATCATAAAAGAATTGTTCTAATGAATGAACAATGTTTAGCAAACTATATGATTTACTATGGTATTTATAAAAATAATTATATAGATTTTTCTAATTTTCTCTATAAAATGTTTAAAACTTATAGAAAATATATCTTGGAAATAATAAAAATATTATTAAATGTATTTTGTTCAGAAGATATGAGAAATTTTATAAAAGAAGCAGTGGATATTGTTTGGATGAAATATAAAAAAGAAGATAAAAATTTGTATTATGATTTTATGCTATATTTTCTTCAATTTAATGAAACTGAAGTATTACTTTATATAAACGAAGTTATAGAAGAAATATCAAATGAAGATAGTTTAACAGACATTGGGTTAATGGAGTTATTATTGAAATTCAATGGAAGTAAGTATATGAGAGAGGCATTTGAATTAATATTTGAACTCATAAAAAAAATGCCATATGAATTAAACGAAATAGCAAAAAAAATAGAAGAGGCATACATAGGAACTCCAAATTCTTATCATTGGAATTACTATACAGAAAATATACTAGTAGAAAAATTAATAGAAAATATTAATATAGAAATTATATGTGATTTATTTCTTAAATTATCAAATCCATTATTAAAAACAAGTTTTAATCCAATTTCTTCAGGAAGAAAAGATACTATTTTATATCATACTATAGAACTTGAATTAATAAAAGAAGTTGAAAATTATAGAAAATTAATTTGGGAAGAATTGTTGAAATTAAGCAACAATATTAAATATCAAAGAATTATAGTTGATATTCTAGAAAAATATATTCCCTCTTATAATAGTAATGGGAAGGAACTCAATGCTTTTGATATAAAATGGATTGATTTGATATTAACTAAGTTAGATGAAAAAAATCAATTAAGTAAAGTATTGCTTGGAAAAGTATCTAATAAAGTTTTAAAAATATATAAAAAATATAATTTTGATTTTACAGTTAAATTTGATAAAATTTTAGAATCAAAAGACTGGAAATTATATTCTGTAATGACTTCAAATAATTGCTATTTGAAGGAAAAGAAAGAAATACATTCTAAAAAAATAAAAGAAATTGTTGAAAGTTTAAACTCACAAGGGGATATTAAAAATTTTATAAGTAAATTAGATAATTTTATTGAAGAAAATCCAGATGCCAATCATATTATTAGTATAAATTTGAATATTTTAATAGAAAAATTTTGGACAGAAAAGAAAGAAATAATGAGTTTTTTAGAAGTCTATTTATCAAAAAATTGGAATTTAAAATGGGGGAAATACACATATAAAGTTATTGAAATGCTAATAGTTCAATTAAGATTAGATGAAACATACAAATGGATTTTGGAAAAAGTAAATTACAATAAGGAAGATTGGGTTTTTAATTTTTTACGGATACTTTCAAGAGAAAAGATAACAGAAGATTATGTGAAAATATTTATTGAAGAAAATTTAAAAAATGAAAGAATAATAGAAAATATTTTTTACAGAGAAATAATAAAAAAATTTTCATTAATAGAACCTGACATTTATATTAATATATCTGAAATCATATTAAATAATAAAGAAAAAATAAATATTAGAAACTATTTTAATACTTTATTTAATGAACATATTTATACATTTAAAGAATTGATAGAAGTATTTGGAAACAACATATCTATGTTAAAAAACATTTACATAGAAAACTTAAAATACTTTAATTTTTATAATGCTGGGGAATATTTAAGAAAATTTATAGAATTTGATGACAGTTGGTTAGATAAATATTTAGATTATGTATATGGAAGTGAAGATACAGTAACCTCGAAACAACTATATGAAAATTTAAGTGAATGTTGGAATTCTGAAAAATATATTTATATTTTTGATAAAGTTTTAGACAGATATGTAGTATACAAACAAAATTGTTCTTTGTTGTCATATTACTTAGAAGGCATTTTAAACTATAAAGATGATGAGCAACTTTCTAAACAAAAAAATTGGATTTTTCATGTAATTGAAGAAAACTATGAAAATTTACAAGTTTTAGAAGTTATTTTTGAAATAATAGTGGACAAGAGTTATGAAATTAGACAGGAAGCAATAAAATTATTGATAAATTTAAATTCTAATTATGAAATATTTAAAAAATTAAGTATAGAAACAAAAAGATTCCGTACTTCAGGAAGTTTTGTTCCTATATATCGGAATGAAATTAAATTTTTAGAAGAAATGTTACCTTATTTTACTGGAAGAAAATTTATTAAACATCGTAGTTTAATTGAAGGTAAAATAAAAAAATTGGAAGAATCTATAAAAAAAGAAGAAATTAGAGAGGTTATTTACAGTGATTATTTTTAATTTAAAATTTAGTTTTACTAAAAACTAAACAGTGAAACTTACTTCTTTCTTGTCAAATAAAGTATAAATATAATATTTTTATTAAAATTAATTATCATAATAAATAAAATTAATATACTGAA
>CAYYAV010000128.1:0-5422 GCA_964469865.1 uncultured Fusobacteriales bacterium
AAATTAATTATTAGATATTTTAAAAAAATGTCGCATTTAATATTGCAATTTACTAACTCTAAAAAATCAAATTCTGAGACTTCGGGAGAAGCAATAAAAAAATACAATGGATATGTGGATATATATAATCAGGTATTAAGGGTTGATGAAGATTTTGTGAGATATTTTGAAGATGCTGGAAATAAGGAACAGTTAAATAAGCATGAAAATCCTGGAATAGGTTTCAATTCTTTAAATCAGAGCTTTATAGATAAAATGAAAGAACAGGCAGGAGAAGCTCCTAAAATGGAAGGGCTTGATAAATCATCATTGGATCTGGCAGCTATGTATGAAGAACTGCTTCCGGTCTTTGACGAAGTTCGGAATTATTATAAAGGTAAGGAATTCTTAAGTGACAATTATGCAAAAGGACAGGAAATTCATAAAAAGCTTCTTGAAGGATTTAAAAAATATAATTCAGTTGTAGCTGTATTTGTTGAAGAATTTAATAAAAAGTCAGATGAAGTATTTGCCAAGGAGCTGGAAATGCTGAAAAAAGCAGGAAGGATGATTGGATATAATAGGGCATTAGTCCTGAATACAAGTAAGAAAATACTTGATGAGCTGGACAAACAGAAATTAAATGCAGCAAATGTTACTGAAGGGAACGCAGAAAAGATAAAGCAGTTACATGAAGAACTTGGAAAGGCTCTGACTGAACTGCAGAATTCAGTTAAGGATCCGCAGCTTCTTAAAAAGGAAGGATATAAAGGCGGAGAAGTTGATGCATATATGAACAGAGTATTAGAATTTAAGGGGGCTGTTGCAGCACTGATAAACAGGATAGAAAACAAGGTAAAAGTGGATGAATACAGATTAAAGCATAATTTTCCAATGGAAAATGAAGAGGGGACCCCTGAACAGTTATATAACATCTATGATGATATTATAAGAGAGTATAACCGTTTAAATAGAAATTAGTCCAAAATAGGAAATTCAGGGAAATATAGAATAGTAGAAAAGTGTCTGAAAGAGGGTAGAGATATTCTGGAAAGCATAGGCACTTTTTTATTATCCCAAGATATGATATAATATCATCAGAAAATAGATAGGAAGATAAGTAGGAGGAGAAAAATAAAATGTTTTTAGATATTATAAAGGTATTCATATTAAGTCTGGTAGAAGGTCTTACAGAATTTATTCCTGTAAGTAGTACAGGACATATGATTATAGCGGAACATTTTTTAAGTCTTTCAGAAAATAAGTCGTTTGTATCAGCATTTCAGATAATAATACAGCTTGGTGCAATCCTTTCTGTAGTAGTATATTTCTGGGATAGGATATGGCCTTTTTCCAGAAGGATATCAAAAAGTAAAAGACAGGATATCATCAATATGTGGCTAAAAATAGTAGTAGCAGTGTTTCCGGCAGTAATATTGGGATTAGTGCTGGATGATATAATAGAAGAATATTTCTTTAATCCTGTAACGGTTTCTGTAATGCTTATATTTTATGGAATAATACTAATCCTCATTGAATCAGGGAAACGAAAGAAAGATAAGATAAAGAATATATCTGGACTTCCTTTTGTTACTGCATTAGGAGTAGGTGCTTTCCAATGCCTTGCTATGATTCCAGGGACTTCAAGATCTGCAGCAACAATAATAGGAGGTGTGCTTTTAGGGCTAAACAGGGTTCTGGCTACCGAATTCTCTTTTTTTCTTGCTATTCCCACAATGATAGGAGCCTCCCTACTAAAGATAGTAAAAATGGGAAATATATTGTCAATGTATGAATGGTTCCTGATAAGTCTAGGATTCATCTTTTCTTTTGTTATAGCATATCTGGTAATAAATGTATTCATGGATTATATAAAAAGACATGACTTTAAAATTTTCGGATATTACAGGATTATTTTAGGAATAGCTATCCTGATATTATTTTTTACGGGGGTTATAAAATAACAGATGATAATATCAGATATCAGGATGAATCAAGATAAGCTGGAAGAATTTGTGAGAATACTGCTGGCTGAGAAATATGAAATCCTATCAGAAGGTTCTAAAATAAATGTGAAAATAGAAGTAAGAGAGGGAGTAGAAAATATAGCTGTAGAAACAAAGCTTGTAGAAAAAAGTACAGGAAATATAACAGAAGGAACAGTACTTACTTTTGAAAAAATAGGAGCAAGTTACCCGGACCAAGCTGAAGTAATGGCTAAAACATCTCTTTTAAAGCTTTTTGGAAAAGAGAAATATTATAAATGGGGAGCACTGATAGGAGTGAGACCGACTAAGATTGTAAGAAGGTTTTTGAATATGGGACTTTCCTATGGGAAAATAAAGGAAATATTGAAAAATATATATTTTGTATCTGAAGAAAAGATTGATCTTCTTATGGACATATCAGAAAGGCAGGAAAAATATCTTAATAAAGATACGATAGGAATATATATAGGAATTGCTTTTTGTCCGACGAAATGCAGCTACTGTTCTTTTCCTGCATATCTGCTGAAAGGCAGATATAGAGAAAGATATAATGAGTATATAGCGGCTCTTTATAGGGAAATAAAAGAGATAGGAAAATTGACGGAAGAACTTGGATTAAAGATAAATACTATATATATAGGTGGAGGGACACCGTCAATACTGTCAGAAACTGAAATAAGTAATCTGCTTGGAACGATAGTCCAGAACTATAATCTTGGATATTTAGAAGAATTTACATTTGAAGCCGGAAGGATAGACACCTTGAATAAAGAAAAGCTGGAAATAATAAAAAGTTACGGGGTAAATAAAATAAGCATAAATCCACAAAGCTTTAATGAGAAAACATTGAGACTGGTAAACAGGTATCATGATAAGGAACAGTTTGACAATATATATAATATATCAAAGGAATTGGGGCTGGGAATAAATATGGATCTTATCATAGGGCTTCCAGGAGAAGACACAGAAGATATAATGAATACGCTCAGAGAAGTTTCAAGATATGATATAAAAAATTTAACTGTCCATAATCTTGCCATAAAAAATGCAAGTAGTCTAAATAAGGAAAAATACAGGCATAAAGACACTCTCAATTATAAAAAAATTTATGATAGGATAGGGGAAGTCGTAAAAAATAAAGAGATGTTTCCATATTATATGTATAGACAGAAAAATAGTTTCCAATGGGGAGAAAACCTGGGATATTCTAAAAAAGGAGCAGAATCTGTCTACAATATCGAGATGATTGAAGAAAATAAGACTATAATTGGTATAGGAGCAGGGGCAGTAACCAAGCTTATATGGTCAGATCCGGAAAAAGGGAAGGATAACATAAGAAGGCTTATAAATCCTAAAGATCCGTTGGTCTGGATAGATGAATTGGAAAGAAGGATTGAAAATAAGAAGAATGAATTGAGGATACTATTTAAAGGATAAAAAATAAAAGGGTGGGATTAAAATGAAAAAAATGAGATATGCAGTTATTTTTATTATGCTTTTAATATCAGGAAATTTTCTTAGACTTTTTATTGAAAAAGGAAATGAGCCTAAAGTGAAGATAAATGAAGAAATTTCATATCAGAAGGATAAGGCAGAAAAGGAGAATGATCTATCTGGGACATCAGAAAAATATGATGTAAATAGTATAACTTTTGAAGAACTTATAAAACTTGGATTTTCTAAGTCAAAAGCTACTAAAATAATAGAATTTAAAGATGAAATGGGAATAATTGAAAATCTGAATGAATTCGGTAATATTTCAGGATTGGGAGAAAGCGGACTAAGGCAAATAAAGAAATATATGTATGTTGATAAAGAAAAAGTCAAGAATCCTACTGAAAACTATGCAGGAAAAAATTTTAAGAAATACAACATAAATAATCTTGATGAAGCTGCATTAAAGAGAATAGGATTTACAAAAAAGGAAATAAAGGAAGTGATGAATATCCTCGAATCTGAAAGATTTTATTCAAGCATTGATCTAGAGAAGGCTATTGGAAAAAAAAGGTATGAGGAATTGGAAAAACATATAAAATTTATAGATTAAAAAAATTTATTGACATATTGGCTTAAATTTATTAAAATAGAGAGGGAAAATAAAAAAGCCCGAGTGGTGAAATTGGTAGACGCAACGGACTCAAAATCCGTCGATTTTATATCGTGCCGGTTCGACTCCGGCCTCGGGCACCATACAAGAGTGAAATAATAGAAGTATCATATATGGATCTGAAATAGTCAGGTCCTATTTTGTTTATATGACTATCCCTAATATTATTCAGTAGATACAAGGTTTTCTAGAACAGTCTTTATATCTTCATTAATAAGTATGGCTCTGTCTATAATGGACTTTACAGAAAAAGCTTCTTCCTTATTTATGCATACATATGTAGAATTTACCATGCTTTTAGTCATGCTCCAGAAAGGATATTTTATAATACCTGGAGTGTTTGATCCTACCCCCAGTTCTAAAAATATTATTCTGGAATGTTCGTGTTTCAAGAGGAATTGTCTGTAATTTTCATGGGCTTTGTACCATCCGCTATCCTGAACAAAAAATTCATCCTTACGTAAATTTGTAGTCATCGGTGAACCACATTTTTCACAGTAGGGAATTAGTTCCAAAGGGATTTTTAAATTTTTCTGGGTTTCTACCATTTTATAGATTAGCTCCTTATTGTCATAAGTACTGTCATGACAAGGTTTGGAACATTGAAAAAGACCATAGTCTCCCTGAGTATAGAACAGCCTTTTCTTATCAAATCCATTGAGCTGAAATTGATGATCTACATTTGTTGTCAATATAAAATAATCCTTATCCTTTATAAGAGACAGAAGATTTTTATACATATTGTTTCCCCGGAATTCATAACGGTTATGATAGATATGCTTACTCCAGTAAGCCCAGTATCTTTCCGGAGTTCCATAGGGGTAAAATCCTGCAGAATACATATCTGTGAGGTTGTACTCTCTTATGAAATCTGAAAAATATTTTCTGAACCTTTCTCCAGAATATGTAAGCCCTGCGGCAGCAGACAAGCCTGAACCTGCTCCTATCAGAATAGCATCAGTTTTTTTTAGGACTTTTCCCAGAAGTTTTATGTTGGTCCCATTATCTATAGGTTTGTAGTCATTCTCATTAAAAAGCATATTTTCATCCTTTCATCTGAATAGGTTATTATCATAACAGATTTTTATAAATATTCCAGTCGAGTTCTTTAAATACATTAAATATAATTTTTATATTACTTTGGGCCCTTTTCTTAAATTCTTTTACAGTTTTTACAGCAATGTCAGCAGCCTGTTTGTTTGGAAAATGGAATTCTCCTGTGGAAATACAGCAGAATGCAATACTTTTGATATTGTTCTCTAGAGCGGTCTGTAGACATGAGTTATAGCATGAAGAAAGCAGTAAACAGTGTTCTTCAGTAAGAGAATCGTCAACAATAGGACCTACA
>CAYYAV010000129.1:0-541 GCA_964469865.1 uncultured Fusobacteriales bacterium
CCTGTCCTATGGATCCCAAGAACATCTGAAACATCAGCAACAGAGGTGATTCCGATTAAAATAATTATTATAATAATAACTATCCTATTAATTTTTTTCACGTTTTCCTTATTCAGATTCTTGAAATACGACCTTATCAGATGTGCAAGTAAAATTCCCATAATAATCAGAAGAAAAGTATGGATGAGCACATAAATCAGTCCTGTAATTCCTATTACAGAAATTTCTATATGACCTTGAGATATTTTCATCATCTGACTTATATATATCTTTGTAATAAAAAAGTCTTTCAATGCAATCAAACATAAAACTCCGACAATTACTGAACTTTCTAATACTATTCCAATATTCATCCTGTCTTTAAGATTATTCACAACAGTACCTTCCTTGCTATATTATTCTCTTGAATTTCTTTATGATGAATTACTGACATTTCCTGTTATTTCAGTATAGAATCTATTCCATATACCAGATATACAGATATAAGGAATAAATCACATAAAATCAGAATGAGCATCCCCCAGAAAAGTTTTGAATTTTT
>CAYYAV010000129.1:551-5394 GCA_964469865.1 uncultured Fusobacteriales bacterium
CTTTCCCTACACGACGCTCTTCCGATCTTATTATTACTAAAGTTATCTTCCCTGTCCCATATATAAAATTCAGATTCATCATAAAATTAAAAAATATAGTCAATGTCATGCCCATTATAAAGTGTAAGATATCTAGAATTTTCATGATTTCATTATTCTGTTCATTATATTTTTTCATAATAGATATTGTTATTATAATTCCTAACATTATAAATGTAAAAAATATCATATTCCTTTACCGTTCCTTTCCTATTTTCATTGACTATTGTTTTGCTTTATAAGGCTTTTCTGCTGTAAGTTCTGTTAAATAGAGTGAATTTCTGGTATTGTCTATAAATATGTAGAAATTTTTGACTCTCTTATTTACCAGTATAATATCCTGGGAATAATATGTAGGCAAGATAGGTATCTCTTCCATAAAATATTCCTGCCATTTCTTATATGCCTGTATCTTATATCCTAAATCTTTCTGTGCTCTTTCACTTACTGTCTCCCGGATAAGATTTTCCATTTCTTCCGAAACAAATCTCGATATATTGTCTGAAGATTTCTTTGAAGAAAAATTAACAGGATTGAAGCCGCCGGCTTTGTTAATTCTATAGTTTGATAAAAAAATATCAATTCCTTTAATATTTTCATACATTTTATTGACATAATCCTTTTCAGGGATAGAAACTAGAGTTGCCTTAATTCCTATTTTTTTCCACATCTTTATATAATATCCTCTAATAGTGTCCTCTGGATTAATATCTTCATTTGTAAACAGATCTTTCATCTCCGACTGGGAATATGAAATCCTTATTTCAAAAGGCTGACCATTCTTATCTTCCCTTATTCCATCTCCATCTATATCCCTGTATCCTGCTTCATCCAGAAGTTTTTCAGCTTTCTCAGGATTATAAGGATATCCTTTTAAATTCTGATTATGATATCTTTTAATTATAGGTGGAATAGGTGAAACAGCTTTCTCATTGACTTCTGTATATATCCTTTTTGCCTTACTGTCATCAAGTCTTGCCTGAATATCTAATGCATGGGCCAGGGCCTGCCTAAGTCTTTTGTCCCCCATTTTTGCATTAGGATCCATTACATTTTCTTTGTTCCCCTTATCCCAATAGCCTAGATTAAACACCATTTCAGAAAAACCTAGTTGCATATTTCCTAGTGTATAAATATTCCCCCATTTATCATTTTTTTCACTGTACCCTCTCGTTTCAAGTCCTATAGCAATATCATAAAGTCCATTTTTCATCCCCTCATAGGCTTCTAATGATGGCACTGTCTCTATTTCTATATTTTCTATTTTTGGTCTTCCATGAAAATAATATTCATTTGCTCTTGCTTTTATTCCTTTTCCAGGAATTATCTCAGTAGGAACATACGGTCCTAAAGTTATTATATTTTTTCTTATTTTTTCGGAATTAAACATATCCTTTACAGGTATGTCCTTGAGATAATGCTTTGGAATGGCGAATCTTAAAATAGAGGGGCTTACTATGTTAAATATTCCTGCCGGTATCTCCTTTAATGATATTTCTACTGTCCTGTCATCTTTTTTTCTGATTCCTTTTATATTTCTCGTTTTTCCGTCCCAGTATTCCTGAGCACCGATTATATTTCCTAATATCCTGTTTCCATAAAATAAACTTTTATTTCCATTAAAATCCTTATGAAGGATTGTTTCATATGTAAAGATGACATCATCTATACTAAAAGGATATCCATCACTCCATTTTATATTTTCTCTTATACCTAATATTACTTTTGGATTTTTTCCCGTTATGACATCTAGTCTATTTACTATTCCTCCATCAGTGAATTCAAAATTTTCATTTATCTCAAGAATAGTAGAACCTATGAGGTTCATTATTTCCTTATCACTTTTTTCTGTTGCAAAGGCTTCATTTAACACTCCGGAAAATGAAAACTCATTATTGACAATAGCTATTTTTAATGGCCCTGCCCCATCTATAGACACCTCCTTATTAGGAGATACATTGTAGAATTTTGCCTTATATTCTACCTCTTCCACAGGTATCAGAGGTTCTTCTTTACCATTACCGGAAGTGCCCCCTGAATTTCCACAGGAAAAATATATGACAGAATGTACTATTATGAATATTATCTTAATAATATATCTGAAACTTTCTTTTTTTCTCTTCATCACATTCATCTCCTTCTTTATATCGATTATTTTATATTACTATCTTCAATATAGAGGATTCCTAGATAATAATCAAATATTCCTTTACTTATTCCCCTTAATTTAGGATTTACAAGATAGTAACTATCATTCTTATATTCCAGTACGGTATACGGAAGCTCTTCAGCAAGTATCTTTTCCATTTTTATGATTGCTCTTGTCTTTTCTTCTCCCGAAGGCAGCACCTTTGCTTTTTCATACAGTATCCCGTATTCAGGGTCAGATACTATTTCAGGAATAGCCATGTAATATATCATATCAGTAATGTAAACTGACTGGGAATAGACTTTCATATCATACTCCTCCGTAGCACTGTTTTTTATCATGACTACTTTTATTCCTAAATTTTTTTCCAGGTTATTTTTTATTTTTAGCGTTATATCATGATTCATTCCATTATCTATAAGCTTTAATTCCGTCAGGGTTATATTTTCATTTTTTAATGTTTCTTTAAAGAGCTTTTCTGCCTCTTCTGGATTATAGGGAGGAATTGAAGTTCCTATATCTTCTGTCAGATCTCCTTCCAATCCGTTTATATTCCTATTTTCAGGAATATATGTCCTAGGTGCTTTTTCACCTCTGTATAGTGCCATTATTATGGATTTTCTTATATTATTATTTTTCATTATCCGATTTTTCGGATTGAATATAAGATTATACCTTTCTTTTGATTTTAATACTGATAATTCAGGAGCTTTCATATATTCATTAATATCAGGGCTCGGACTTACTTCAGTAAAATCAATTTCACCTTTTTTAAATTTTTCTAACGCAGAACGGTTATCATCTATTTCCTGAAAAGTAATCCTCTCAGCTTTTATATTTATATTATTCCAGTAATATGGATTTTTTTCCAGTATAATTTCCTTTTCCCCTCTTTTGACAGGCTTATACGGTCCTGAGGCTATTACTTTTTTTACATTCTTGTCTGTATAGTTTACATGATCTTCTCTTTTAGGGATAAGCATATAACTGGAAACATACCTCTCTACATTTTCTACAGGTCTTGAAAAGTTCATCACTATTACCTTGTCATGTAGAGAAGATACTCTTTCTAGCGGAATACTGCTTGATCCTATCTGATCCTTAAAGGAAGATATTATCTCCTCCCCTGTAATACCTTTCCCATCAGACCATTTCAGATTATCCCTCAAATAGAATGACCATATCTTCCTGTCATTTGAAGCCTCCCAGCTTTTTGCCAATCCTGGAACTATCTTTCCATTTTCATCTTCTCTTGTAAGTCCTTCATTTACCAGTCTTATATCTATTCCATTATATCCAGATACAAAAGTTCCATATGCTCCTGTTATTTCCTTTACATTTATTATGACATCCTTCTCACTTTTCTTACTTCCCGTTATTCCTGACTCTTCTGATTTTATACAGGAAGATACTGTTGTTAATATAAATAATATCCTTAGTATAAACCATGTCTTCTTCATTCTTCTTCTCCTGTCTTTTATACAGTTCTAAATATTCTATCTGATTTCCAGACCAGATGCTGTTATTCTTACCCTGTCTGCATTTACCTTTAGTACCCCTTCCAGCACCTGTTTTCCTGCCTGTCTTAACTGTGATTTTACTTTTGCATCCGGCTGTTTCTGGAGTTCAACCTGTGTCATAGCTAAAACCATTCCCATTAACACCATCTGATCATATATCATTTTTTTATCGCTGTCACTTATTCTATTAAATTCATCTACTTCCTGCATAGATGCCCTGAATTGATTTGCCAACGGTTTTACATAGGAATCATTAAGGCTTGTGTTAGTGTACGCCATATAAGCTCCTGCAAGCAGTGAAGCCATTCCGCTTGCCATATCATTTGTAGGTATCCCTAAACTTCTTGCAACCTGAGGATATGAATTATATATCTGTTGATATTTTTTTCTTACTTCAGCTCTCTGTTTTGAAGGATAAAGAGCTACTATGGCGTCCATCCCTCTGGTATTTCCATCAGATTTAAAAGTTGTCTTTGCCTTTGCTGTAGCTGTTTTTGTCCCTCCAGATGATTTTGATGTAGAAGTCTTCGATCCGCCTGATTTTGATGCAGTCGTCTTTGATGTGGATTTTTTACTATTTCCCTTTGAGCTGAATACCTTATTATGATTTTCAAATGTTCTACGTAGAGCATCCTGTTGTAACCAATTGCTTGATACGTTTGTCGGATCCATATAGTAGTCGTATCCCATAAATGCCTGAGCAGGCTGACTGACACTAAGATTAACTCCTAATAATGCTAATGCTGTTACTGCTAATACTCTAATTTTTTTTAACACTTCTTTTCTATCTGATTTTCTTTTTAGTTTCATAATTATTTCCTCCTGATATTCTATTTTTTATTTCTCTGTATAACTTATATCATATTTCTTATTAAAATAACATTAGAGATTTTCATCTTGGATATTTCCTGTATTTTTTATCTCCATTACATATGCTCCTTTCCTATTCCCTAATACGTACATGACTATAGGAAGTATCACTACTGTAGGAAGTAAAAGTACGGGAACTGCTACACTAAGAGGTATCAGTATCCACATTGCCACTATAATTACGAACAGTGATTTAAGTATCTCCTTATTACCTTTTATATCAATCTCCGTAACTTCCTCTGTTATATTTATTTTTTTTATAGGT
>CAYYAV010000130.1:0-5386 GCA_964469865.1 uncultured Fusobacteriales bacterium
TTAAGTCTGCCTGCGCCTAAGATACTTGGATTAAGCTTCCAGGAAAAATCGGTCGATGCCAAACTTTTTTATTATAAAATACATGGGTATATTAAAAGAGAGTACACAGAAAGTGCTCTCTTTATTATTTATATTAATTAGTTAGTATGTTATTCCGTTAATAAACTTATTTTCAAATTCAATAGGTTCCGTACCTGATTTAAATAATGCAGTTCTTTTATTTACTCCATCTATATCAAGTAGACCAATAGTCAGATCAATTTCTCTCTGAGTTAAATCCTTTCTTCTGATATAGTCATCAATAAATTCAAATGTCCCAATATTATAGTTTTCAATATTTACTACAGATTGCATATAGTTTTTCCATATAGGTCCTGCAGCAGCTCCACCTGTCATACCACCTCCCATAGGTTTGTTATCATCATTTCCTACATAGACTACAGTTGCAAGGGTAGGAGTATATCCGGTAAACCATGCTGAAACATAATCACTTGTAGTACCTGTTTTTCCAGCCATAGGAATTAATTTTCCATTCTTAAATACTTTTGCTTGCTGTCCCGTACCATAATTTACTGCGTTTTGTAACATATATGTCAAGATTGCTACATCTTCTGATTCAAATATTTTTTTCTTTTCTGGTTTTGCCTCATAGATAATTTCACCAAATTTATTTTCGATTTTGTAAATATATTGAGGAGTGACTCTATATCCGCCATTTGCTAAAGCGGCATAAAATAAAGCCATATCAATAGGTTTTGTGCTTATAGATCCTAAAGCTAGAGTAAGGTCTTTAGGAAAATCTCCACCAGTAACTCCAGAATCTCTCCATATTTTTTCTACTGATTCTATACCTACTCTTTGAAGTAATTTTACAGGAACAATATTATTTGATATTTCCAGAGCTTTAGCTAAAGTCATGCTGTCTCTGAATTTTCCATCATAGTTTTTAGGTGACCAGTTGGAATTTGTGAGCGGTGAGTCTTCCATTACTGTATTCATACCCATATTCTTCTGTAAAGCAGAAAGATAAACTAATGGCTTGAAAGATGATCCAGGTTGTCTTAATGCATTAGTAGCTCTGTTAAATTCCCCTTTTTTATAGTTTTTTCCACCAACCATTGCTTTTACAAACCCATTACTTGGATCAATGGAAAATAATGCCCCATTTAATGATTTTCTATTCCTTAGATTATAGTTACTATTAAACGCTTTATAAGCTGCTCTTTGCATATTTAAATCTACAGTAGCGTAAATCTTGTATCCGTCAAATAGAAATTTCTGATCGCCTTCTTCAATTTTAAGAATTTTTTTAACTTCATCTAATACTATTGTAGTAAATTCAGGTGCGATATTCGAAGTTGATATTTGTTCTTCTTCACTTCCAGGTTTAATATTTCCATTGACAAAAGTAATTTTTTCAGCGATAGCTTTCTCATATTGCTCTTCAGTTATAAATTTAAATGCTTTCATTTGATGAAGTACAATTCGCTGTCTTTCAATAGCATTTTCAATTTTTGAATATTTAGTAGGAGATTTAGGTAAGCTTGCTAAAATAGCGGCTTGAGCAATAGTAAGATCTTTTGGCTGTTTATTAAAATATTTTATTGCAGCATTTTTAATACCATAAGCTCCCTGACCAAAGTAAATAGTATTTAAGTAATTTTCAAGAATTTCATCTTTTGTATATTTTCTCTCAATTTCAATAGCAAGAATAGCCTCCTTTATTTTCCTTGTAAGTGTCCTTTCAGGACTTAGAAAAGCATTTTTAGCCAATTGTTGTGTTATTGTACTACCACCTTCACGGCCTTTTCCTGTTACGACAAGAAAAAAAGCTTTAGTTAGTCTTGTATAGTCGAAACCATGATGATTCCTAAATTTCCTGTCTTCAATAGCTAAGAAAGCATTCTGCACATCCAATGGTACATCATTTATACTTATCGGATCTCTATTTTCTACACTTATAGTGTCTATTTGATTTCCATTAATATCATAAATGATTGAAGGGGATAATGGACTGTAACTTTCTATTAATTCTGTAGGCGTCTCCTGCCTCAGTGTATATACCAGATATCCAATTATAGCAGCACCGATAATCATACCTATCCCAATTAGTTTAAATAAGAAAGAAAAAATACCTGTATGTTTTTTCTTTTTTTTAGAAGAAACCACTTTAGTCTGATTATTTTTCATTTTCCATCTCCTTTTTTACCTTTAATTGTCCACATGCAGCAGCAATATCCTGCCCTTTTGTTTCTCTTAATGTTACATTTATATTTTTATTTTTTAGAATATTAAAAAATTCCTTCTGTTTTCTTTTAGATGGTGTAATATAAGGTTTGCCTAAGACTTTATTATAAGGAATAAGATTAACTAGACAGTTGAATGAACTAAGAAATCTGGCAAGTTCATGAGCATCACTTATTTCACAGTTTAAATTATCTATAAGAATATATTCGAAGGTTATCCTATTTTTAGTTTTTCTTTGATATTCTATTAATGAATTTTTAAGCATACTGATATTCCATTTTCTGTTTATGGGCATAATTTCAGTTCGAGAATAATCATTTACAGAATGTAGTGAAATAGCCAGATTAACCTGATTTTCATCTTCTGTAAATTTTTTTATGCCAGGGATTACTCCACTTGTAGATATTGTGAAATTCCTTTTGGAAAAATTCTGTCCTTTGGAAGAATTCAGGATATTTATAGCTTCCATTAAATTGTCATAGTTTAGGAAGGGTTCCCCCATTCCCATAAAGACAACATTTCCCAATTTTTCATTTTTTCTTTCCAGATATTTTTGAACATAATAGAACTGTAATAATATCTCAGAAGTTTCCAGATTTCTTTCATAGTTCATAGTGGCAGTTGCACAGAAATCACATCCTAATAAGCACCCTATCTGCGACGATACACAAAGAGTGTGTCTATTTTTATGGTAAATCAGCACACTTTCTATTAGTCTTTTATCCTTTAGTTCAAAAAGAAATTTTTCAGTATCTCCCTCTTCAGATATCTGATGGGTCTTATATTCCAGTTTTGGAAGATAAAACCTCTTTTTTAATATATCCCTATCATTTTTTGAGATATTGGTAAAACAGTCTACATCAAAGATCATTTTATTATGTAGCCAGTCGTATACCTGAATGGCATTAAATTTTTTTAATCCTACAATAGAAAAAATATCTTGAAGTTTTTCCAGATTAAGACCTAAGATATCAATTTTATCTAAAATTCCGTTTGTTATCATTCTGATTATTTCTATAATAAAGTAATTATTATTACTTACCCTTTCTTTATAATTTGTATCATATATATAGTATCATATTTTAAAGAAATATTGTAGATATATAATTTAAAAATAATAAAATTAAAATTGAAAAAATAGGATAAAATAATGTATAATAAACCTATAAAAATCTAGTAGTGAGGGAGAAAAAAAGTGAAATTATTTGAATATGAAAATACAAATGGAGAAAAGTCAAATCAGGAAATAAATAATCAGCAAATAAAAGAAAGATATATAAAGTTAAGAGAAGAAGTAGAAAAACATAATAATCTTTATTATAACGAAGACAGCCCGGTTATTTCAGATATGGAATACGACTATTTACTAAAAGAACTTGAAAAAATTGAAAAAGAATACCCAAAACTGAAAGAAGAATATATAAATCCGGCATATGATGGAAATATCCCTTATAAAACACCTACAGAAAAAATAGGTGGAATTGCCAGTGCAAAGTTTTCTAAAGTTTTTCATAAAGTACCTATGTTAAGTCTTTCAAATACATATAATATCAGCGAAATAGAAAATTTTAATCAAAGGGTAAGAAAGATAATCGGACTTGACAGAAATCTTGAATATATTCTAGAGTTAAAGCTGGATGGACTCAGTATAAGCTTGATATACGAAAATGGAGAACTGATGAAGGCTGTTACTCGTGGAGATGGACAGATTGGAGAAGATGTAACTGAAAATATAGTTGAAATAGCGGCAATTCCTAAAAAATTGAAAGAGCCTTTAAATATTGAAGTAAGAGGTGAAGTCGTACTTCCTATATCTAATTTTAACAGGGTAAATCAGCTAAGAGAAGAAGCAGGAGAAGAAGTTTTTGCCAATCCAAGGAATGCAGCAGCAGGAACAATAAGACAGTTGGATAGCAGTATTGTAAAGGAAAGAGGGCTTGATTGTTATCTATATTATCTTGTAGAAGCTGAAAAGTTTGGAATAGGTAGCCATGAAGAAAGTATAAGGTTTATAGAAAATCTTGGATTTAAGACAACAAATATATTTGAAAAATATGATGACTTTAAAAAACTGGAAAAAGCAATAGAAAAATGGAATAAAGAAAGGGAAAAATTAGATTATGAGACAGACGGGCTTGTAATTAAAGTAAATGATTTTTCTTATTATAGTAAGCTCGGTTATACGACGAAAAGTCCAAGATGGGCTATTGCATATAAATTTCCTGCAGTACAGATTAAAACCAGATTACATGATATCACTTTTCAAGTAGGAAGAACGGGGGTAGTAACTCCAGTGGCGGAACTGGATGCGGTAAATATTTCAGGATCAGTAGTAAAGAGGGCAAGTCTTCATAATTTTGATGAAATAAGAAGAAAGGATATAAGGATAGGAGACAATGTTATTATAGAAAAAGCTGCAGAAATAATTCCACAAGTAGTGAATGTAGTTTTTGAAGAAAGAAAAGGGAGTGAAAGGGAAATAGAAGTTCCTGAAAAATGTCCTGTATGTGGAACAAAGCTTTTAAAAGAAGCAGGACAGGTGGCGTTAAAATGCCCGAGTCCTGTATGCCCTGAGAAAGTAAAGAGGGAAATTGAATATTTTGTTTCCAGAGATGCTATGAACATATCTGGACTTGGGGAAAAAATTGTAGAAAAATTTATTGAGCTTGGAAAAATAAAAACAGTTGTAGATATATATTTTCTTGAAAATTATAGAGAAGAACTGGAAAAATTAGAAAAAATGGGGAAAAAAAGCGTTGAAAATCTTATAAATAATATAAATGAAAGTAAAAGAAGAGAATTTAATAAAGTTTTCTATGCACTGGGAATACCTTTCATAGGGAAATTCAATGCAAACCTCCTTACAGGAACTTTTAGAAGCATAGAAAATATCCGAAGCCAAGAAGTGGAAGATCTTCTTGAAGTAAAAGGGATAGGAGAAAAAGCTGCAGTTACTGTACATAGATATTTGAGTAATGAAGATAACTGGAACAAGATAATGGCGTTGAAAGAAATAGGATTAAAATTTGAAATAGATGAAAAGGAAGAAAGAGAAATAGAGGATAATCCTATAAAAGGAAGAAGTTTTCTGGCCACAGGAAAGCTGGAAAAATATAAGAGGGAAGAAATAAAGGAGATT
>CAYYAV010000131.1:0-5378 GCA_964469865.1 uncultured Fusobacteriales bacterium
CCATCCTGTACCATATATTATATTTTGAGTTTACACAAAATTCTGGACACTCTCTTTTATTGACTTACTTGAAAAAAATAATTCAAGGGAATACAGGGTAGAATGTGCTGTCTGGTTTACAAGTGCTGAAAATTATTCTGTACTTGGAGATCTGCCACCTGTATACAAAGAAGGAAATCTCCTTGTAAAAAATGATATAGCTAATATCGAAAAGGCTATTAACAGGGTCTTTGATTATTATGGATTCAGGGAAAATCCGTTCTATGATAAGAATGATGAAAAAAACGTAATAAGGAAATTATCACCTGAATTTGACATCATTCCTTCAATTTCAAATATAATAGAGGAAGGAGAGTATTATTTTAACCGTATGACAAGGGAACAGACTCTCCTTATAGAATATCTTGATGAACAGAAGATAGCAGCAATACAGGGAGGAGCGGGAACCGGAAAAACGATGCTTGCACTTGAAAAGGCACGCAGGCTTTCTGAAAATGAAGATACGGCAAATGATAAGGTATTATTCCTGTGTTTCAATGAATTCCTCCACCATTATTTAAAAAACAGATATAGAAAGGAGCTGCCGAATGTATATTTCTTCAGTATTGATAAACTTGTAAAGAAGCATTACAGGATAGCAGGAGAATACTCATCAAAAACAGAAAAGATTGACTTCCTGAATAACTATTCTGATTATGGATGGGACTACAGACATATAATAATAGATGAGGGACAGGACTTTGCCCATGAGGAAATAGAAGCACTTCATACAATAGCTGAACTGGAAGACAGCTGTTTCTATATATTCTATGATAAGAACCAAGTTGTAAATAAAGATGCATCCATATTTAACAGTGATAGGATAGACTGTAGGCTGATCCTTACTGCAAATTGCAGGAATACTAAAAAAATCGCCCTTTCATCAAATAAGATATTAAATATAGATAAATATAGGGTGAAGGATAATGTTGAAGGAATTACTCCAAAATATTTTATTACAGGAAGCAGGGAAAATATAATAAGTATACTGGAAAGAGAAATAAAGAGCTATACGGACGAAAAAATATCCTATGACAGGATAGTAATATTAACTGTAAAGACAGAGAAAAAATCAGTATTAGCTAATATTGATAAGATTGGCAGTTACAAGATAAGGCACAATCTTGAAGATAAGGGGATATTATTTACGACATCCAGAAAATATAAAGGGCTTGAATCAGATATTGTATTTGTAATAGATATTGACAGAGAAACTTTTGAAAATGAAACCGGAAGACGGGTCCTACATGTGGCAGCTTCCAGGGCAAAGCACATTTTGAACTATATTTCCTGTCTGACAGAAGAAGAAAAACTGGATATATGTGAAGTCCTGACAGGGAAAAGGAACAGAAAATCAAATTCCCTTATAGGAGAAGCTCTGGAAGCTGAAATAATAGAAGTGGACTGCATTGAGTGTTAAAAAGACCTGATAATAAGAATCTGATTATTCTGAAAAAATATACATTAAAAAAAGAACTGCAATATAATCATGAAAAAGGAGATAATATGATAAGATTTAAGCCTACAAAGGTTGAAAGGATGCTATCCCTATACAGCAGACTGATAAATAATGAACAGATTGACAAAAAGAAAGAGACAGAAGAATGGGAAATTTCTGATAAATCATTTGAAAGGGATAAGGAAGAGATGAACTTGTTCCTGGCAAGGCAGGGGAGCCGGAGGAAGATAATATATGACAGGAGTACAAAAAGATATATGCTGAACAGAGGAGATGAAACAGGACTTACTAATAGCGAAGCACTTGTTGTATGTAAAATACTCCTTGAAAGCCGTGCATTTGAAAAAGGAGAGCTGAATATACTGCTGGACAAGCTTCTGAACCTCTGCGTCCCGCGTTCAAACTACGATAAGGTCAAGGAACTTATAAAAAATGAAAGGGAACACTACATAGAGCCTCAGCATAGGACAAAATTTATAGAAAAAATATGGGATATAGGGCAGGCTATCAAGAACCAGAACTATATAAAGATAGAATATGGAAGACTTGACGGAAAGACTGTCATAAGAAGGATAAAACCTGTAGGAATAATGTTTTCTGAATATTATTTCTATCTGACAGCATTTCATGACAGCAGGGAACACCTGAATATAAGGGACAAGGATGACCTGAATCCTACCATATTCAGAATAGACAGGATAAAAAAGTATGAAGTACTCTCTGATGAGCCGACATTTAAAGTTCCTTATGAGAGCCGGTTTCAGGAAGGGGAGTTCAGGAAGCGTATACAGTTTATGACAAACGGTCCTCTAAAAAAAATAAAGTTCAGATACAGGAACAGGTATACTGAAGCTATGTTGGACAGACTTCCTACAGCAAAAATTCTGGAAACGGTAAAAATCAGTGAAGATGACGTATATCATATAGTAGAAGTGGAAGTATTTGGAAATGGTATAGACAGATGGATACTTTCACAGGGAGATTCCATAGAGCTGATGGACAGATAGGGAAGGACTTAACCTGAAACTAAGGGGAATATAAAAATAAAAAATAATTATTGTCCTATTTTAAGGGAGGATAAAATTATTTTTTATTTTAGGTATTATTTTTTCAGCTTTTCATACAGTAACTGCCCTGAATATCCTGAGAATAGCCCAATGATACCTCCAATAAGTACATCTGATAAATAATGAACGCTCAGATATAGTCTAGAAAAGGCAATCATACAGGCAATAGTAAGGACAATCCAGAAATATTTCCTTATATTCTTATAAAATACATAGACCATTGCAAATGAAGCAGCTGTGTGTCCTGATGGAAATGAATAGTCTTTCGGTATTTCAATCAGTAGCTTGATATCAGGAAGAAAATTATAAGGTCTTTCCCTATGAATTAAAGGTTTTAAACCTGCGTTCACTATAAGGGAGCATATTATAAGGGAAAAGGCTGAAATCCATCCTATCTTTCTTGTCTTTTTATTGACCAGCAAGAATAATGTAGTAAGGATCCATATTGTTCCATGATCTCCGAGCTTTGTAAATAGAATCATAATCCTGTTTAATGAGGGGGTTTGTAGTGTATAGATAAAATGTATGATGATAAGTTCAATATTCTTAAGTATACTCAGCATTCTTATTTTCTCCTTCTAGTCTCATTTTTTCAGTTTCCCAGTCTATAGACATGAGACATATCACAGAATTATAACACAAAAAAAGGATTAATTCAAAGGTTGTTAGAAAATTTTGATTAATCCTTTTGTCCTATAAATAATATCACAGAAATCTGTGATTTATTTTAGAAGACAGTTAATTATACAATTTATAATAAATGACTTTTATAAGGAATTAAATTATGATAGAATTAGAGTATGAATAAGAAAGAATAAATTGGGGAAAATGAATGGAAAATATAAAAAAATATAATAGGAAAAGTGAGAAACACTGGAATGTGGTGGCTGTGTGCTGTGGACTGGCAGGTGCAACAATAGGGATATCTGTTAATACTTCCGGAGTATTTTATACACCTGTATCTGAAAACCTTGGGATATTAAGAGGGGTATTTTCAATGCATATGACTTTTTTTACTCTTGTACTGGCAATAGGTTCATTGTTTGTACCCAGGATAATGAAAATAATACCATATAAGGGTATTCTTATAACAAGTGTATCAGTTGCTGCAGCTGCAACTGCAATGATGGGAATGACAAGGAATATTACAATGTTCTATATACTTGGGTCAGTTAGAGGACTGTTTACAGCCATGTTTTCAGTTGTTCCTATCTCAATAATTATAAACAGGTGGTTCATAAGGAAAAATGGACTTGCAATGAGTATAGTATTTTCTTTTAGCGGCATAGTAGGAGTATTTATTTCTCCTTTCCTGGCACTTATCATTGAAAAATATGGATGGGAGATAGGATACCTAGTAAAAGCTGGGATTCTTTTTACTCTTGCCTTTCCGGCAATGATTTACAAATTTAAGGTAAGCCCTTTGGAAGAAGGGTTAAAGCCGTATGGAGAAAACATCCAGGAAGAAGGGACTGTAGAGATTGATAAATATCTGAAAACAGAGGAAACTAGGCCACATGGTGGATTAACCTTTATAAGTATGCTTATGTTCAGTATCTTCATATGCTTTCTTACCGGTGTTCCTCAGCACTTTCCGGGATATTCTGCATCACTTGGATACAAGGAGAGCCTGGGTGCGATACTGCTTTCTGCCGGAATGACAGGAAATATAATTTCTAAGCTTGCAGTAGGTATAATGAGTGACAGGATCGGTGCTGTGAAAGCTACATCTGTCCTACTCATAAGTAATCTTACAGGAATCATAATACTCATAGTATTAACATCCTTTCCTTATCTTGTGATAGGAGCTTTTCTGTTCGGATCATGCTATGGGATAAGTGCAGTTTCATTATCTCTCCTTACAAGATATTTCTTTGGAATGGAAAGATATATCAGATTATTTCCGGTTATCACTTTTGTATCTAATGTAGGTTCCGCAGCAGCATTATCAATTGTAGGATTTATATATGACTTTTCGGGGTCATATATGCCGGGATTTATACTTTCGCTGGGAATAATAGGAATATCGATGATTTTTCTAGGAATTTCGGTTCTTGAAAAGAAAAAAGCGGAAGTTAATGATGGATAAAAATATAATAGATTATAATAAGATGCACAATGACAGGAAAATATAGTATCTTATAGGAGGCGGTTCATTGAGCAAAGAGTTGGCATTTGAAGGTCTGAATAATACAGTGGAACAGGGGGAAACCTACATAAATCCAAGATATATTTCAGGAATAGATGAAATACTTTTGAAAGGATTAAAGGCAAAACATAAAATAATGGTTACTTTGGAAAGCAGTCAGAAAGATGGGGGACTCGGACAGAAAATATCCGCATTTTATGGAACTTCCGATATGGAAGTTATAAATGTAGGAGCTAAAAAGAAATTTACTGATAAGATACCTTATGATGAATTTTTTAAGAATAACATACTTACAAAAGAACAGATAGTTTAAGATATATTTGGAATTAATTTTTGATGGTCTATTTTTTTAAAATAACCCTAATAAATAAAAATAACAGAATATGCTATCCGCTTGGAAAATAGAAATATTTCCATGCAGATAACTTTATTCTTTTTAGATTTGTGTATAATGGAATTATAATTATATATAAGTAATAAATATCTTTAACATTTTTACTAAATTACTCATATCTTATTATTTCTCCTATCGTTGATTAAATTGTAATTATATTATTTATTTTTAATGGAATTTAAAAATGAGAATTTTAAAATACAAAACTTAAAAATTATAATTAAATTTAAAAAAAAGAAAAAAGCAAATCTTGTAAAAACTGTATTTATA
>CAYYAV010000132.1:0-5375 GCA_964469865.1 uncultured Fusobacteriales bacterium
TATATAGAGCTGTACTTTATCCCAGTAATCAAGACCGCCTCTTTTTATATATTTATCATCCAGTGAAAATCCTAAAGGTTTTATGAGATGTAGTTTTGTATTGGTCAGGACACAGGTCCTTCCGATATTTCCCGTATTTGTAGGAATTTCCGGATATAAAAACACTATATTCATTATCGTGATTTCCTTCTATGATTATATTTTTATATTACTGTCTTATTTTCATTTATTTTATATTCATTAATTTTTTATAATCTGATAGTTTTATCCTGCTATCATTCAGTTTGCTTAATTTTCTTGTAATATTATCCCCCCTTGAAAACCCTCCTAGCCCATTTCTGGAATTAGCATGTGTTATAGCAATTGCCAGAGCATCTGCAGCATCATCCGGTTTAGGGATTTCATCTAATCCTAAAATTATTTTTACCATTTCCTGTATCTGCTTCTTTTCTGCCTTTCCATAACCTGCTATTCCCATTTTTACCTGGAGGGGAGTATAGCTGAACAGATTCAGCCCATTTTTCTGACCTGCAAGCATTATTATACCTCTCGCCTGTCCTACTTCTATTATAGTTTTCTGATTCTTAAAGAAAAAAAGATTTTCTATGGCCATATCATCCGGTTTCCATATCTTTATTATATTTTCCAGGCTGTCATATATTTTTTCAAGTCTTTGCGGCATATCTTCATCTTTTGATGTATATATACACCCATAATCCTTTACAATATATTTCCCCTGTTCAAAATCTATGATGGAGTATCCTACAATTGCCGTTCCTGGATCTATTCCTAATATTTTCATCCTACTCCTAGTTCAAATCTTTTAATTTTTTGCTTAACATTTATTATATCATATGTACTTGCCTTTTTCAAACTATTCCTGATGTTTTTCTATTCAGGTTAGTTTAACTATTATATAAAATATCTGTCCCTTTTAAGATAAATCTTATTACCTGTTATCCTGACAATTTTTGCAAATCCCGAAAAAACTCTTTTTTCATCTTTTCCGCAATTCCTTTTATAAATTTTATATATTCCATATAACTTGAAACTTGCTATATGTTTTAACTTTGAAGAATCCATCAGAACTTCCATTCCATTTTTCAACTTTCTATACTTTTCTTCATTAATATCTATGCCTTCATAAGGAAAAACTGTTTCTACACTTTTGATTTTCAATATTTTATTTATTTCCCCTATATCTATATTTTTATCTGAATTTTCTTCGAAGAAAATCATCACATCTTCTAGATTCACAGAATCCCTTAAGTCATAGTCTGCTATCTTTGTCCTTATCAGTCTGATCATAGTTGCATAGACTCCTAATCTTTCTCCTATATCGTGCACGAGAGATCTTATATATGTCCCGCTACTTACTCCTGCTTTAAACGATACCCTCCTTAGCTCCTTATTATATACAATGTCATTTATATAGTGAATTTTTACCTTCCGTTCCCTACGTTTTATCTCCATACCTTTCCTTGCAAGATTATATAGTTTTTCGCCATTTACTTTTATTGCTGAAAACATAGGTGGAACCTGTTCAATATCTCCTAAAAAATATCTTACATTTTTTTCAACATCTTCATTGGATAGATCAATATTTCCGAGATATCTGTTAATTACCTGCCCTTCTAAATCATAGCTGTCTGTTCCATATCCCAGTTCCATTTCTACATAATATTCCTTATCCTTTTTCATCAGGACATCAGAAAATTTTGTAGCTCCATTTATCATTACTATCAGAAGCCCTTCAGCTATAGGATCCAGTGTACCTGCATGTCCTGTCTTTTCAGCATTTAAAATCCATTTCAGCTTATTTATTGCATTAAAGGAAGTTATTCCTTTAGGCTTATTCAGTAAGACTATCCCGTCATTCAGATACTTATTTTTATTTTTCATCTTCTGCCTTTCTTTCTTAATAATATTCGATTTTACTCTCCTATACCATTCCCCTACATTATAGGTGAGAACACTTTAAAGATTGAATTTCTAAGTTTTTTTCCAAAACTTAGTTTTATAAACTTATCTTCTTCTATCTTTTCACAATATTTCAAATCCTCTAAAAACTGTTTTTTCATATCCCTACTTATTTCATCGTTGTAGTAGACCGTATTTACTTCATAGTTTATTTCAAAACTTCTCATATCAAAATTACATGTCCCCATAGTACACATCTTTTCATCTATAATAATATTCTTACAATGGAGAAAACCTTTTTTATATCTGTATATTTTTACTCCTGCAAGCAGCAGCTCTTCAAAATATGTTTCTGCAATCCAGTAAGGTATTTTCTTATCAGGAACTCCTGTCATCATCACCTTTATATCTACTCCCGAAAGAGCAGCAATCTTTAACTGGCTTATAATTCCTGCATCAGGTACAAAATAAGGGCTCTGTATCAAAACTTCCTTTTTAGCTGCACTTATCATCTTGGAATAAAGGAATTTCAGTGAAGTCCATATTGTGTCCGGTCCACTTGAAGAAACTTGCATTAGATAGGAATTTCTGTCCTTAACTTTATTTCCTTCTACAATTTCATATATTCTTGATCTTATTGAGTCTATTTCTCCTCCGCTATTTAACCAGTCTGTAAAAAATATAGTAAGATACTGGTTCACAATTTCTCCTTCTATCCTGACATTAGTGTCTCTCCACGATTTATATTTCTTCCCTCCCGTTATATATTCTTCCCCCAAGTTCATTCCTCCCGTGTGAACTATCTTATGATCAACTACGGTCATTTTCCTGTGATTCCTATAGTTAAATTTCAACAATGAAAATTTTATATCTAAAAAATATCTGAATTCTACCCCAACTTCAGAAAGTTCTTTTTTATATTTTTTAGAGATTGTCCCCATGGATCCAAGTCCATCAAATAATAACTTTATCTCAACTCCCTGCTTCGCTTTTTCTATCAGGAGATTCTTAATCTGTTCCCCAAGCTCATCAGACCTCCATATAAAATATTCCATAAGTATGCTTTCCCTTGCATTTTTTATATCTCTAATAATAGCAGTAAAAGCTTCTTTCCCAGTATAATACATTTTGTAGGACTTATTTGCGGTCAGATATGTTTTTTCTGATTCATTCAGCATTCTGGAAATTTCCTTTTCTTCCAGACTAATCTTCACATCATCTATTTCTTCATGATTTTTTAATATCTGAAGTTCCTCAGAATAAAAAAAGTCATACGGGTCATACTTTAAAAAATTTCTTATACGCCTCTTCTTTCCCTCCTTTTTTTCTTTCATAGTAATTATCCTGTTTTTTCTCCAGTTTACTCCAAAAATAAGATATAGAAAAAATCCCAGAAATGGAAAAATAGTAATAGTGAATATCCATGAAACCATACTTTCAGGACTTTTATCTGATACTAGTCTTGCTATTAAAAACATTACATATAAAAATATGTGTATATGCTCTATCGACACTATCCATAATAAGACTGTACTGAATTCATTCATTTATTTACCTCCGGCTTTATTATCTTGTTATATTGTTACTATTCCTATTTATATATCCTTATTCCATAACGCTTTTCCTTATTTTCCTCCTTATAGGAAAGAGCCATAATAAAAAGCAGTACTGTCTGTATCCAGAATATTGTAAAATCTGTAAAATTATGAAAAATTATTCCCAGTATGAGAGATATTTTAAGTATATTTTTCTTATCATTCCTGATTATTTCATATAAATATCGTAAAAATACTACCATGAGTATTCCTGTCCCTATCATTCCATAGCTTAATAATGATTCAACTATGGCATTATGGCTATGAGGGTATACAAAATTAGTAAATTTATAATAGAAAAAGTTACCATGACCAAAAAGAATATTTTTTTTCTCAAATATCTTAAACGCCATCTTGATAATATCTACTCTGAGCCAAAAATATCTGACAATGCTTTCTGCTCTTAAAAAGGGGAAAAAACCCGACACAACTCCTGCAATATATCCTACAATAAATATAAGACACCCAATAAAATATTTTCTTTCCAGAAAATAATATAGTAATGAAATAATTCCAATCAGAACAGCTCCTAATGCCGATCTTGAGCCTGACATGATGATAGATATAAAATTCATACTAAATATGAGAAAACTCGTCTTCGATTTTTTTTCAAAGAAGAAATAAAGATTTATAATTGCAGACATCATCATGACGCTTCCCAGATAATTGGGATTATGAAAAAACCAGTATCCTGCTCTCCCTCCGGTAGATACACATTCTATTAAACTGGTAAAAAAAGGAACTGCAGATATTATAGATATCCATTCCAGATTCCTTGTTTTAAATTTTTCATCTACAGCTAGAGTATAATATCTCCCGACTATAACACAGAGCAATACAGGTACAGCTACAAATCCGTAATAATTCCTGTAAATTAATGACATCACTATGGAAAATCCCAGAACTGTTTCAACTAATATTAGAGATTTATTCCTTGATATTCTACTATATTCACCTGAAACAAATATATCTATCAGAAGCAGTAGACTAAACAATATTACCAGGCCATAGTGGATAAATATTGATATGCCCAGAAGAGCATACAGTTTTTCTATATAACTTTTATTTCCTTTTATTTCCAAAGCAGCCTCTTTCCTAGAAAACTCCACGTTCAAAGGAATATGGATTATAAATTCCTTTTCCTGTTTTCAAGCTTCTTATTATTTCTTTAACTTCATTATAACTTTCAAAGGTAAAATCCAATCTTAACTCATCAAATCCCAGTTTCATTATATCATTCAGCTTAGGTATCAGATTCATAGGCTTATCCAGATAAAGCTCAATATTATCGAGCCCATTTTTCACTATCCTGTACCTGTCATAATGTTCTCCTGTAAGCTCCTTATATTCCTTGTCAAATATCTTATGTTCTATATACATCCCCTTCAGATATCCATATATTACAAGACCCTTCCTGACCTTGTCCGATTTAATATTCTTCAGCTGTCTATAATTCAGTTCAGGAGAAAGGAATACCGTTTCAACATTACTGAAACAGGAAAATAAATCAAGAGTATGGTTATTAAAGACATTCAGGTTCCAGTCTACAGACTGCCCTTTCATGCCCCTTCTTTCACCCATGATAACCTGATACAGGTTTGATGCCAGATTGCTGTCTATTTTTATCTTATCTGTCCTATGAAGGTTTTTTTCCTTTGCTACATCATATTGTCTGTAATAAATCTTAGCTATCCCCATTTCCTGACAGGCCCTTTCCTGTTCCTTGTTGGAAACAAGTGCTGAAAATAACGGGACGTTTTCTGTACCTTTTTCTTCACAATTATCCTTGAAATTATAAGTTTTCCGTGAAACGGGTTTTCTATTATATGATTCAAGAAGCCTTTCTTTCAGTTCAGATAC
>CAYYAV010000133.1:0-5319 GCA_964469865.1 uncultured Fusobacteriales bacterium
TGCTTCCACCTGCAGTAGATGTTCCTGAGCCTGATGTACCGCAGAAACAGGTGAGTATAGTTCAGCCCAATGCAAGCCCTTTTACAGGATTCTTCTTTAACAGTACAGCAAGTGCTGTTAATGTAGGTAACAGCAATATGATACTGTATGCAGGGGTTACTCCGGGTTCATGGAATAGCAGTATAGTTCCTGCAGCTCAGACAGGTGCAATAGACTCGGCAACAAACAGTACAATTGCCACATATAATGGAAGACCTACAAATATATTATATAGATCTGGTAATACAGGCGGGACTGCATCCTTATTAAGTAACCTGGACTTATATGTAAGGGGTTATTTTGATGGAACTCAGAGTGATCAGATAACTTCAGGCGGATTACAGGATTCATATACAGATTCCGGTTCAGGTAATTCAGGAGGTTCGGATACAACAGGAGGAGCGACTAGAGGAACGATAGGAATCCATACTCTATTAAATGTCAATGTAAGTAATGTAACTGCAAACCTGTATGGGAGGGCAGGCTTTTTAACTTCAGAGACATGGCGTAACGGTACTGTAACTATGTCAAATACGACAGTAAATGTATATAATGACCAGAATTCGGTATACTATATAATGCCTTCAGCTTACGGTACTATAGCACATTATCTAGTTGTAGGGGGAAACAGTGACAATTTTTACATCGGGGGACTGAAAGGTGCAACTGATGTAAACCTGTACGGAACAGGAAACAGTGTATACCTGTCAGCTGGGATTTCAGGTGCGAGGCATATAGAAAATGATGGAGACATAGTCTCTGACGGGGCTTCAAATATAGTATATTCAGGATTAAGCTATGTGCCTACATGGGCGAATACATGGTTCCAGACTAGAGGAGGAACTGTTACGAGGGCAAACCAGTCAGGATATACTGATAATGTGATGCAGTCTGTCATAAAGCTGGGGACAGGCAGCGGATCCATAAATCTCTACGGGGATGAGAATGTAGGACTGTTCTTTGGGAGTAAGATGGGAGGAAGCAACCCTAAATCATGGGAAATAGGTCATAGAAATGCTGAAGACAGTGCAGGATATATAAGAAGGGCTTCATATATAGGAATCTATCAGGGGGAAATAGACCTGAATGCACAGATAGGGACAGCCACATCTTCCACAGGGGCAGCACAGACAGCAGGAAACCTTTCAGGAAAGGATGCAAATCTGGTAGAAGGTGCAGTAGGAGTGTTTGTCCAATCCGGGCAGAGGGCTGGAATAAGCCCGACCAGGGATCTGGGAGTTCCTGTTAATGCAAGTGGAAGTGTATATGCCAATATAGGCACCCTTGAGAATGATACGATACATGCCTTGAGGATAGGGAAGCTTAATGTAACATTTGGCAGTAAGTCAAAGGACGGATTTATGATAATATCCAAGCTTGGAAGCCATGTGGAAGTTGCAGATCCCGGAGTAACGAATACATATATAGGAACTGCAAGTACATTAATCAGTGATGGTATAAACGGTGCAGGCACATCATCTGCAGATGCTTCTACGGGAACGGTCATAGCATATTCAGAAGGGACATGGGATCAGGCACAGCATCAGCTCGGATCTAATGCAGCATACCTTACGGCAAATAACAGCAGAGCCTCGGGCTCTACAGCAGCAGCTTTACAGGGGAAAGAATCCCAGATAGACATATATGCACCTGTAGTCCTTGCCTCAAAAGAGGGGATAGCATATATGGGAGATAACAAAGGGATAGTAAATGCGAAAGGGGCATTAACGACGGCAGTAAATAACGGATCTATAATAGGATTTGCGAGAAATGGCGGAACAGTAAACATAGACGGTACAGCTATAGCTAAGGATGCCAATGTTACAAACAATACCATAAAATATCAGAATATAGCAGGTCTTGCAACACTGGATACAGCGGCACTGCCAGGTGCATCAGCAGGAGGGACGGTAAATATAGCAGGTGCTGTAGACATTCATGGAATGGGAGGGCTGGCTTCAGGAACAGGTTCGGTAGTAAACTTGAATAATACAGGTAACCAGATCAGGACAGGAAGTTCAGGAGCACTTGCAGCAGTAGATGGAGGAAAGGTAAACTTTGCCGGTGGAATTATAACCCATGCTGAAAATATGGCAGGTGATCATGACAGCTCGGCACCGATGTATGCAGATTCAAGTTCAGGCATCTACTTTACAGGGGCGACTACGATAGACATGTCACATGGAATACTTATGCCGGGAACAGCCTCTGATTATGCGGCATTGGCATCAGGAACAACAAGATATAACGGAATGTCCAATGTCACTGTAAACCTTACAGGGGACAATGTGATACTGAGCACAAATAACGGAGCAACTACCAACTGGACAGGAAGTACATCCGGTTCTACTGCTGTGAAGACGGATATGAAGTTGGCAGCATTAAATACAGGAAGCCATACATACAAGATATACTATATAAATGGGATATTTAACCTGAATAATAACTTGAATCTGGATGATGCGGCAGATGAATTTAATAAAAGCCTTGGACTTTCCAATGAAGTGTTTAATATAGCATCAGGTGTAACTGTAAGTTCAGCAGCAGGAAACGGACTTGCTATGGGATCGAATAATTCTGCGACAACTAATGCAACAAACTCCTATGTTAATAAAGGAACCATAAACATAACAGGAGGGAATCTTGCTTCAGGTAAGGGGCTTGCATTGAATATGAGCTACGGTACAGTAGATAACCAGAATATTATTAATGTGGATAATGGAATAGGAGCTTACGGGATAAATGGAAGTAAGCTGCTAAATAATACTGATGGTAAGATAACTGTTTCCAACGGTGGAGTGGGAATGGCAGCTTTTGCCTCTGCCTCTACAGGTCTCCAGACCTATGGGACAGACAGGAAAATATCTGACGGTACACTGACAAATGCAGATATGGTTCTAGAAATAGAAAACAAGGGTGCAGTAACAGTTGCAGGGGACAGTTCTATCGGACTGTACGGTGAGATGAACAACCCTTCTTCAAGTACACTTCTGACAGTAGCAAATGGAAGGATTGCAAACAGCGGTAAAATAGTAATGACAGGAAAGAATGCAGTAGGAATAGTCTCTAAAGGGAATATAGTAGAACTTAGCGGTAGCGGAAGCTCTGATATATCTGTCGGGGAGAACGGGATAGGAGTCTATATTGAAGGTGGACCTGTAGACCTCCTGAGTAATTATGGAATAGAAGTAAAGGATAATGGAACGGGAATATTTGTAAAGGATGGAAGCCAGGTATCCCCGGGGACGTTGGAACTGAAGTATAGCGGCTCAAATACAGGAACAGGAGTAGGAATATTCTATGAGAACACTTCACCTACAGGAAAGGTCAACTTTACGAACATAAACCTTTCAGATACCACAGGAACGACAGGAGGGCTTGTAGGACTGTATGTAGAAGGACCGGGAGCAGCATTTAATAATAGCGGAACCATTACCGGAGATAAAGGCTACGGAATTATAACTAAAGGAACTGAAATAGTAAATAATAATACAATAACTTTGAATAATCCCGTAGACGGGACAGCTAACCCTGCAAAAGCAAGCGTAGGAATATACACACAGGCAAGTGACAAGATAACAAACAACAGTACAATAACTGTTGGAGAAAAGTCCGTAGGTATATATGGGGCAGCTGTAGATAATACCGCTACAATAACAGTAGGAAATTCAGGAACTGGAATATACAGCAGTTCAGGAAATGTAAATCTTACCTCAACATCAGTTATAAACACAGGAGTAGAAAAGGCAGTGGCAGTGTATACAGGAGGAAGCAGTCAAAGTATAACAGCAGCATCAGGAGCAGCAATGACAATAGGTGACACATCTTTTGGATTCATTAATGAAGGAAATGGGAATATACTTACAAGTAATATAGTGTCTCAAAGTCTGGGAAATGATGCGGTATTCATATATTCAAATGACACGGCAGGAACTATAACTAACAATACGTCATTAACTTCGACAGGCTCATATAACTACGGAGTATATTCAGCAGGAACAGTGACAAATAATGCGGATATTAACTTTAATGCAGGTCTCGGGAATGTCGGAATATACAGTACCCACGGAGGAACGGCAACCAATACGGGAGGAAGGAATATAACAGTAGGGGCATCATATATAGATCCTAATGGAATTGCATCAAATAACAGGTATGCAGTGGGAATGGCAGCAGGATTTACACCTAATGATGCAGAGATAGCGTCAGGGAAGACTCCTTACAGCGGAAATATAGTTAACGAGGGGACACTTAATGTAACAGGGGAAAACAGTATCGGTATGTACGGGACAGGCACAGGTACCAAGGTATATAATGGTACATCATCAGGATCATCGGCAGTAATAAACCTGAATGCAAGCAACACTACGGGAATCTATCTTGATAATGGAGCATATGGATATAACTACGGGGTTATAAGGTCTAATGGACCTAACCTGAAGAAAGTAATAGGTGTAGTAGTTAAGAACGGTTCAACGATAGAAAATCATGGAAGGATAGAGATAAGCGCATCAGATGCCAGAGGAATACTTGCAAAAGGAGATGTAGCAGGAAATAATCTAGGAATAATTAAGAACTATGGAACCTTTGTAGTAACAGGGTCCGGTTCCCAGGATGTTCAGGAGGATGCAAACTCAAGTGAACTGGGCAAGAGCATGGGAGGCATAAAAATAGATGTACCTGCAGGTTCGACAGTAGCGACAATAACGGTTAACGGCAGTCCTGTAATACCGGAAGTCAGGACAACTACAGCTGAAGAGTATAAAGAAATGGAAGTATCGACAATCGGAATGTATATAGACACGTCAGGTAAAAGATTTACAACACCGGTAGCAGGTCTAAGCGAACTGAGCGGATTGACAAAAGCGGATCTCATAATAGGTACAGAAGCGGCACAGGATACTACAGGCAGATACATACAGATAAGTGAGAAGATACTGGAACCATATAATACGACAATAAGGAACAATCCACAGATAGAAAACTGGAAGATATATTCAGGTTCACTTACATGGATGGCAGAAATAACTCAGAACCAGACTACAGGAGTAATAGAGAATGCCTACCTGGCAAAGATACCATACACACAGTGGGCAGGGACAGAAGCGACACCGGTAGAAAGTACGGATACGTATAACTTCCTTGACGGACTTGAACAGAGATACGGGGTAGAAGCATTAGGAACCAGGGAAAATCAACTGTTCCAAAAGCTCAACAGCATAGGCAACAATGAGGAGATACTGTTCTATCAGGCAATAGACGAGATGATGGGACACCAGT
>CAYYAV010000134.1:0-5232 GCA_964469865.1 uncultured Fusobacteriales bacterium
TTAGGGCTAATCTTAACAATATGATTATCGGAGTTAATGAAGGATTTACTATTAATTTAGAATTGGTAGGAGTTGGATATAGAGTACAGGCTGCAGGGAAAGGATTAACTCTATCACTAGGATATTCTCATCCAGTTGAAATAGAAACTGTAGAAGGGATAAATTTCAGAGTTGAAGGAAATACTAAAATAGCTGTAGAAGGAATCGATAAGCAGCTAGTTGGACAGATAGCAGCAAATATAAGAGCAAAGAGACCGCCTGAACCATACAAAGGAAAAGGTATTAAATATGCTCATGAAACAATAAGAAGAAAAGAAGGTAAGAAAGGATAGGAGGTAGATTTTATTATGATTAAAAGATTAGATAGAAAAAAATTAAGAGCAAAGAAGCATAAAAGTATAAGAAATAAAATCAATGGAACTGCTGAAAGACCTAGACTTTCTGTGTATAGGAGCTTGAAAAATATATTTGTTCAAATTATCGATGACAATTCAGGAAAAACTTTAGTTTCAGCATCAACAATTGAAAAAGATGCAAAAATAGAAAATGGATCTAATGTAGATGCAGCTAAGAGAATTGGAGAAACTATAGCTAAGAAAGCATTAGAAAAAGGTATAGATACTGTAGTCTTTGATAGAGGTGGATATATTTACACAGGGAGAATCAAAGCATTAGCAGATGCTGCAAGACAAGCAGGATTAAAATTCTAGAGAGAAGGAGGATTTATTTTGGCTAGAGATAAAGAAGTGAAAGCAACTGAATATAAGGAAAGTCTTTTAAGGATAAGCAGGGTTTCAAAGACTGTTAAAGGAGGAAGAAGGATGTCCTTTTCCGTATTAGCAGCAGTCGGAGATGAAAAAGGAAAAGTAGGTATGGGACTAGGAAAAGCTAACGGAGTACCTGAAGCAATAAGAAAAGCTATAGCAAACGCAAAAAAGAACATAATAGATGTATCTTTAAAGGGAGGAACATTACCTCACGAACAGATTGGAAAATATAATTCAACATCTGTATTATTAAGACCTGCATCAAAAGGAACAGGAGTTATCGCTGGATCTGCAACTAGGGAATTACTTGAATTAGTAGGGGTAACAGATGTACTTACAAAAATAAGAGGATCTAAAAATAAGGATAATGTTGCAAGAGCAACATTAGATGGATTAAAGCAGTTAAGATCGGTTGAAGAAGTAGCACGATTAAGAGGAAAATCGGTTGAAGAAATCATAGGATAATCAGGTTAGGAGGTAAAATTAATGTCTAAAGTAAAAGTAACACTTGTAAAAGGAATTAATGGAAGAAAACCTAATCACGTATCTACCGTTAAATCACTTGGACTAAGAAAAATAAGCCAAAGTGTAACTCATAATAAAACAGCAGATATAGAAGGAAAAATAAAATTAGTTTCTTATTTACTTAAAGTAGAGGAGGTTTAAAATAGTGAATCTTAATGAATTGAGACCTGCTGAAGGATCGAAAAAAAATCGAAAGAGAGTAGGAAGAGGTCATGGAAGCGGTTGGGGAAAAACAGCCGGAAAAGGACATAATGGGCAAAAACAGAGATCAGGTTCATATGTTTCACCTATATTCGAAGGTGGACAGATGCCTATCGTAAGAAGAGTACCTAAAAGAGGATTTTCTAATTCAGCATTTAAAAAAGATACAGTAGTATTGACATTAGCTGACATAGTTAATAAGTTTAATGACGGAGATGTTATAAGTCTAGAAACTTTAGTAGAAAACGGGATAGTTAAGAATCCTAAATTTATAGTAAGATATTCTGATGAAGGATTAAAGGCTGTAAAAGGAAAGAAGGCTGTTAAGAAATATCTGGAAGAGAATGTGGAATCATATGTTAAGCAAAAAGATTATACAAGTTTATTAAAAATAATAGGAACTGCTGAAGTTAGTCAAAAGTTAACTGTAAAAGCACACAAAATTTCTAAGACAGCTAAAGAAATAATTGAAAAAGCCGGAGGAACAGTTGAACTGCTGGAAATCAGATCTTATTCAAATGTAGCTGGAAATAATAAAAAAGAAAAAGAGAATAAGTAAGATTAATATCTTGCTTTTTCTTCATATATAAGGAGTGGTAATATTGACTTTATCTGAAGCAATTGGAGCTAGGCTGAATGCTCTTTTTAATGTTCCGGAACTGAAAAAAAGAGTTATATTTACTTTGGCTATGTTTATGATAGCCAGAATAGGGGTCTATATAGCTGTTCCTGGACTTAATATGGAGCTATTCAAACAGTTTCAAAGTAGTAATGCTATAGCCAGCTTTTTAAACTTATTTTCTGGAGGAGCTGTAGAGAGAGCTTCAATCCTATCTCTTGGGATTACACCTTACATCAATGCTTCCATAGTATTTCAGCTTTTAGGAATAATCTTTCCTAAGATTGATGAGATGCAAAAAGAAGGAGGTAAAGAAAGGGATAAGATTACTCAATGGACAAGATATGTGACAATAGGACTGGCATTAGTTCAGTCTTTCGGCTTAGCGTTAACATTAATGAATCAGGGACTTGTCATTGAACCTGGAACAAGATTTGTAATAAGTACGATGACTTTAGTTACAGGAGGAACAGCATTTCTGATGTGGCTTTCTGAAAGAATTTCTATTAAAGGAATTGGAAATGGAACATCGATGCTTATATTCCTAGGAATTGTTACAAATCTACCTGGAGTTATTCAGCAGATGTTTATAAGTTTAAAAGGTGGAATGGGATATGTATTAATCGGAGTATCTTTACTGCTATTCATAGGTGTTATTGCGCTGATGGTAATAACACAGCTGGCAGAAAGAAGAATTCCTATCCAGTATGCAGGAAAAGGGAGCCTTGGATTTGGTGGAGGTCAGAGTACAGTTGGAAGAAGGACATATCTGCCATTAAAGATAAATATGTCAGGAGTAATGCCTATTATCTTTGCTTCTGTATTGATGGCGGCACCTGCAGCACTTATATCCTTTATGAAATCAGGAGTATGGAAAAATAGGCTGACTAACTGGTTTTCACCAACAGGATGGCTGTATCTTTCACTGTTTGCATTATTGATTATAGTATTTTCGTTTTTCTATACACTGACAATAGCATTCGATCCTGAAAAAGTCTCTGAAGATCTGAAGCAGAGCGGAGGGACAATACCCACAATAAGGGCAGGAGCAGAAACAGCTGATTATCTGGAGAAAGTAGCGACAAGAGTAACTTTTGGGAGTGCAATCTTTTTGGCGATGTTGGGAATTTTCCCTAATATATGGTTTGGTTATGTTCTTCATATACCTGTATTACTTGGAGGAACTAGCCTGCTGATTCTGGTTGGAGTTGCTGTAGAATTATTGCAGCAGATAGATTCTTATCTAGCGGTGAAGAAAATGAAAGGATTTATAGGGAACAGGAAGAGATAGATGGAATAAATAAAAAACACTTTTATAAGACGTAAAATCTTAAGTCAGATGAAAGTGTTTTTATTATAGATATCTCGATATTGAGGATGCGGTATATAATAATATAAAACTTTTGAACAGGAGTAAGGAAGAAGAAAAATGAAGGAAAATATGGTAAAAGTTTTTAAAAATTATTTTTTTATTGGGCTTGGAGCCTTTATAATGGGTTTTGGATTGCATTTTTTCCTATTTCCTAATAAAATTGCCAGTGGTGGAGTTACTGGATTAGCACTGATTATTAATTATGTCTTTGGAATTTCGAGCAGTCTTGTTGTAACAATTTTGAATTTTATATTGTTTACTCTGGCTTTTATATTGATAAGTGGGGAATTTGGGCTTAAGAGTATCTATGCAGCTTTTCTTTTGTCAATTTCTCTTTCAATATTTGAAAAGGTTTTTCCAGGATATACCGTTACTAGAGATTTGATACTTGCCACTATATTTGGAAGCGTTTTTCTGGCTTTAGGGGCAACTATAATTTTTTTATATGATGCTTCTACAGGTGGAACATCAATTATTGGAAAAATTCTTAACAAATATTTTCATATAAGTATCGGGACTGCATTATTTATAGCTGATGCGGCGGTAACTGTCATGGCAGTTTTTGCTTTTGGAGTGGAGCTGGCACTATTCGGACTTCTAAGTGTTTATTTAACAAGCTATATGATTGACAGATTCATTGACGGGTTCAATTCGAGAAAACAGATTATGATTGTAACGAAGCACAAGGATATAATAATTGACTATATACTGAAAGATTTTGACAGAGGATGTACAGTTTTTAAAGGAAAAGGAGCTTATTCAGGAGAAGAGAAGGATGTCCTGCTTACAATTCTTGAAAGAAGACAGTTCGTGAATCTGAGGAAATTCCTTAAGCTAAAGGATCCTGAAGCCTTTGTAACAGTTACAGATACAACTAAGGTATTTGGGGAAGGTTTTGATCAACTTCATTAGGGAATACTGATATAAAAAAGGAAAAATAAAAATCAACATTAAGCAGATAAGTAATTATAGAGAAATAGAATCCGGTAATTTTTTAATTGATTTTAAGTAATCACTTTAAAAGTTACCGGTTTTTAATTTTTTAAATATATGGATAAGGGAATTATTTCAGAAATTTATAAAAAATAAATTTCTCATTTTTCTTTAATAATTTAATTATATAATCAATACAACATAAAAAACAATATCAGGCAGACAGCTTAAATAAAATGGAGGAGAAGTATAATGAAAAATAGAATATTAAAAATGGTATTAATGGGAACTTTATTACTGAATATAGTTGGATTTTCATATACAGGTAAGATAGGAAAAAGAAAAAGAGTAGAAAAACCTTCAATAAATGAGGTAATAACTTCCCAAAGGACAACAAAGAAAACAGGAGTAAAGGTAATAAAACAGAATTCATCTTATATAGGGATTGACAAGGCAAAATCCATTGCTTTGAGCAGAGTAAGAGGAGCAAATAATTCTCATGTAAGAAAATTAAAATTTGATTATGAAGATGGAAGACCTGTATACGAAGGAGAAATACGTTATAACGGATGGGAGTATGATTTTGAAATAGATGCAGTGACAGGGAAAATAGTAAAATGGGAAAAAGACAGGGATTAATTTTTATAAATAAAATATGTAATTGCCATATACCTCACATAAATATTTAGAAGTTATTTGAAGAAAAAGAAAGAAGACGGAAAACACTTACTTGCGTGTTTACGTCTTCTTATTATTATAGACTGAGAGTGTCCAGAATTTTGTGTAAACTCAAAATATAATATATGGTACAGGAT
>CAYYAV010000135.1:0-5226 GCA_964469865.1 uncultured Fusobacteriales bacterium
TATTAAGGATTTTACTGAAAAGAGTATTGATGATCTGAAAGAAATTGTTGACAGAGGGAAAGAAAAAATGGGAAGCGGAATAATTATACTGGGATCAGATACTGAAGAAAAAGCAATATTTGTTGCAGGAGTAACTAAAGACCTTACAGGGAAAATAAAGGCAGGAGATATAGTGAGGACAGCTGCACAGATTGCCGGAGGAAATGGCGGCGGAAGACCTGATTTTGCTCAGGCAGGAGGAAAAAATGGAAGTGCAGTGAAAGATGCCATATCAAAAGCAAAAGGTTATATCATTGAAACCTTATAATTTTAATTCTGAATTTTTTAGTGGGGATTTATTAAAAAAATATATAGATATGACTTATAAAAGACATCAGAATTATTTAAAAATAAAATTAGGAGTTGATACCAATGTCCAGAAAATATACCTGGGAGGAAGCCCTGAAAGAGTATAGTTCTATGAAAAGAGCAGAATTTGAAAAGACAAATGGAGGAAAGAATAAGGAAAGGCTGGAGAGGGATTTGAACTTTATCCGTAAAAGTGTACAGAAAGAAAAATATGAATACTATAATCCTGATAATTTTACGACAGATGCAGAAAAGATATATGAAAATATAGACAAAATGGAAAGAGAACGTGAACGGGATAAGATACGGAAAGACAGCATGATGAGAGACGGAGATAAGCCTAAGGCAGATTTAATAAAAATGTCCATAAATACAGGACATACGACACATGACTGGAAAAGCCTGGACAATGAAACAGTAAAAAGAGAAGCAAGGGAGAGGAATATAAATGGTAAAAATATAGATATGGCGATAAATACTATAAAGAACTTTGATATAGATGAGATAGAAAACAAGATTGGAGTGATAGAAAGATTTAATAGCGGAACTGAAATAATGGAATATTTTAATAGTTTAAAAAATAATACATATACTGGTCCTATAGATGCAGAAACTAAAAAATTTTTAGAAAACTATGAGATACTGGAAGAACCTGAAATAGACCTGGAATCGGGAATGACGGCATTAGTAATAGGTAATAAGAAAACGAAGAATGTAGAGATAATATTTGGAGCAAGCCAGGATCCGGGCAGGATCTTTGAAAAAGATACGCCGGTAAGACTGGAAAACTTTCAAGGAAGTGAAAAGCTAAAAAGATATATAGAGAAAGGAGAAAACGGCAAATACGCATGGAAAGACTGGTCAGGAAACGCAAAATCATCATATGCGACATCAGCTAGCCAAAAAGCCTCACTGGAATATGCAAAATATATAGAGGAGAGATATAGGAACGGACATAACGGATACATAACGCTAGTAGGAACGAACGGGCATTCAAAAGGAGGAGGAGCGGCGATATATGTGGCTTCACACCTAAACCTCAGGAGTTTTGCGATAGATCCTGCACCGGTAGCAAGAGTAGGGGAAAACATAACTAACAATAAATTCTTGACGATAGTACCGTATAATGGAAATGGTGTATTAACTACAACAGAAAGGATACAGGTGACAGATTATCATACTACTAAATATAAGGTAGGTATAAGCCATGGAAAAGGGGATGCCAAGACTTCAAATACGCTAGCCGTTCCGGTAGACTATAACCGGAGAAGGGAAGAAATGATAGAAGAAAGGCTAAAAGGAATCCCAAAAATCTTAAACAGGAGCTTTGTGGCACATTATCCGGATATCAGGGATACAGTAAAAAGACTAAGGGAACTGAAAAGATATACAGCTGAGGTAGAACCTAAATTTAGGGAAAAGTATAAAAATGGAAGATATATAGATAAAAAAACAGAAGTAAAAGGATTTACAAGATAGTAAAGGAGTGATTAAATATGAAAAGGATACTAGTGTTAATAATATTATCAGTACTGCTATGCAGCTGTTTTTCGTTGTATCCTCATAAATGTATAGATTATACAGGACCTAAAAAGTGTGTAAGATTTCATGACGGTGTAGAAGCGTATTGGGAGTGATTAAATATGAAAAGGATACTAATGTTAATAATATTATCAGTACTGCTATGCAGCTGTTTTTCGTTGAACCCTAGAAAATGTATAGATTATACGGGACCTAAAAATTGTATAAGATTTCATGACGGTGTAGAAGAAGTCTGGGGTGATTAAATATGAAAAGGATACTAATGTTAATAATATTATCAGTACTACTATGCAGCTGTTTTTCGTTGAACCCTCATAAATGTATAGATTATACAGGACCTAAAAAGTGTATAAGATTCTATGACGGAAGAGAAGCTATCTGGGAGTGATTAAATATGAAAAGGATACTAATGTTAATAATATTGTCAGTACTGCTAAAGTGAGCAGCTTTTATTCTAAAAAATGTGAGAGGGATATAATGAAAAAATATATAGGTCTTGATGTGGGAGATGTAAGGATAGGAGTAGCAAAATGTGATCCGCTGGGAATACTGGCAACTGCCCTTGAAGTGATAGACAGAAGTACAACAGATCCTGTTTCTAGGATAAAGGAAATACTTAGAGATGAAGGAACTGATAAAATAGTTGTAGGAGTACCGAAGAGTCTTGACGGAAGCAGGAAAAGGCAGGTGGAAAAAGTTGAAGAGTTTATTGGACAGCTGAAAGGTGAAATTTCCGGCCTGCAGGTTATCTATGTAGATGAAAGATATACCACTGCCGAAGCGGAACGCTATTTAAAAAATTATTCAAAAAAGAACGGGAAGGAAAGAAGAAAAGTAGTAGATATGGTCGCTGCAGCGATAATACTACAGAATTATCTGGATATGTTAAAATAAAATATACAAATATAATATTTGGGAAAGGTAAATGATGAAGAATAGGAAATTGGACTATATATGGTTAGCTTTACTGATAATAATACCAATTGTAATATTAATTACAAATAAGATTAAACTGGGACTGGACCTAAGAGGAGGGACATATGTAGTTTTACAGGCTGACGGCAAGATAGAGGCTGATACGATGGATAAGGTAAGGGACATTGTTGAAAGAAGGATTGACAGCCTTGGAGTGTCTGAACCGGTAATACAGCTAAGTGGAAATGACAGGCTGATAGTGGAGCTTGCCGGGATAAAGGATCCCCAGAAAGCTATTGAATTAATCGGAACAACAGCAAAACTGGAATTTAAGATAAAGAATGCAGACGGAACTTATGGACCGACATTGTTAGAAGGTTCAGCTATAAAGACTGCAAACTTGTCGCAAGGGCAGTTCGGACAGCCTGAAGTAGCTTTTGAACTGAATGCCGAAGGATCTGAAAAATTTGCACAGATTACAAGGGAAAATGTAGGGAAGCAGCTTGCAATAATGCTTGATAATAAAGAACAGTCTGCTCCTGTAATTAATACGGAAATTTCCGGTGGAAAAGGAGTCATAACTACGGGAGATCCTGAGGATGCAAAGAATCTTACAAATCTCCTGAAATCAGGAGCACTGCCTGTAGGAATAAAAATACTGGAAATAAGGACAGTAGGGGCTACGTTGGGAACAGAGTCCATACAGCAGACAAAGCTTGCAGGGATATTGGCAATGATTATAATATGGATATTCATGTTTGCAGTATATAAGATACCCGGATTGATAGCAGATGTTGTATTGGTGATCTATGGATTATTAACAATGGGTTCTTTAAGTATGATAGGAGCAACACTGACATTACCGGGTATAGCAGGATTTATCCTTACTCTAGGAATGGCAGTAGATGCCAATGTAATTACCTTTGAAAGAATAAGAGATGAATTGAGGAAGGGATATAACCTCAGTGATGCCATAGAGTTTGGATTTAAAAATGGGCTACCTGCCATACTGGATGGAAATATAACCACATTACTTATAGCAGGAGTACTGTTTTTCCTTGGAACAGGTCCTGTAAAAGGATTTGCTGTAACATTGACACTAGGTACATTGATAACATTAATAACGGCGGTATTTGTAACGAAAGTAATATTTAATCTTGCTGTTGAAGTATTTAAACTTAAAAAGGAAAAATTATTCTGGAAGGGGGAAAAATAATGAAATTTGATTTGAGAGTAATAAGGAGAAAAAATCTATATCTGGGATTTTCGGCGATAATGGTTGCAGTATCATTACTTTTCTTCCTGTTCATACCTTTAAACTTAAGTGTCGACTTTAAGGGAGGAGAACTTCTTCAGCTCCAGTTTGTGAAATCACTTAATAGAGAAACCTTAAACAGTACTTTTGACAGTTTACAGTCTCAGATACCACAGCTGAAAAATAAAAGGCTCCAGTATTCAGAAGATAATACGATTGTATTAAGGACTGAAGAACTTAAAGATTCTCAAAGGGACATTCTGACGAAGGCTTTAACTGAAAAAGTCGGAAAATATGAAATAGTAAAAAACGATAAGGTTGGACCGACTATCGGTAAGGAACTTACTAAAAATGCTATCTGGGCACTTATAATAGGAAGTATCCTCATAATTGTCTATGTAACTATAAGATTTGAATTTGTATATGCCGTTGCAGGGCTTCTGGCACTTCTTCATGACATAATAATAACAATGGGACTCATTGCCCTGTTCAGATATGAAATAGATACACCGTTCATAGCAGCTATACTGACGATACTGGGATATTCCATAAACGATACTATCGTTGTGTTTGACAGAATCAGGGAAAATGAGAAGAAAGAGGGAAAAATCAAAGATTACAGTACAATCATAGAAGAAAGTGTAGATCAGGTTTTTGTAAGATCAGTAAATACATCACTGACAACAATACTGGCTATAACAGTACTGATAATATTTGGAGGAGATTCCTTGAAAACATTCAGCATGGCACTGCTGATTGGAATGATATTCGGTTCATATTCATCGGTATTCATGGCAAGTCCGCTAGTATATCTGATGAGGAAATATAGAAAACCGAAAAATAAGACCAAGAAGGAAGAAGAAAAAAGGAAGAAAAACGGAAAGACAGTAAACGGCTATGATGAAAATGAAAAAGTACTGGTATAGCCGGGTTCTGATAGAAAATAAGTAAATAGAAATACAGGATCAGAATGAAAGGTGAGAAGAAATGCGTTGCTGGGCAGAAATAAATATAAATAATCTTTATGAAAATATAGAAGAAGTGGAAAAGATAGTTCCTAGAGACAGAATAATAGCAGTTCTAAAAGCTGATGCCTACGGACATGGAATGGAAAAAATATGCGAGAAGCTGCTTAACGCAGGAATAAGGAATTTTGCAGTTGCTAC
>CAYYAV010000136.1:0-5224 GCA_964469865.1 uncultured Fusobacteriales bacterium
CCTTGTCCAGTACATCCCCTGTCGAATTTATCCTCTGCTGCGTATTTGCATACTGGTGTCCCATCATTTCATCAAATGCCTGAAGCAGTAATATCCTTTCATTGTTGCCTATATTATTCAGTTTTTCAAAAAGTGCCTTTTCCCTTGTGTCAAGACCTTCCACTCCATATCTCTGTTCCAGTCCATCAAGGAAATTATAAGTATCTCTTGTAGTATTCTTGTCCGAAGCGAACACTGTATAAGGAACCTTTGCAAGATAAGCATTCCTTATAGTAAAATCAGGTAGCTGAGTTATTGTCGCCATCCATGTCAAGGATCCTGAATATATTGACCATGTCTCTATTCCAGATGTTCTTATCATATCATTATATGGTTCTATCATTTCCTGGCTTAGCTGAATATACTTACTGTTTGTATATTTTGTTGCTTCTGTTCCTATTATCAGATCTGCTTCATCAAGCCCTGCCAAAGCCCCTATATTAGTTATAGGCTTAGTATAGTTTATTCCTGATGTATCTATATACATTCCTACTGATGATGTCGGTATATCGTTCGGTAATCTGTTAGGTATCGTCTGGACATTAACTACTTCCGGTGTCTGTACTACTCCATTAACAGTTATTGTCGCTGTTGATGCTCCTGCTGGTGCATTTATCCTAATCTTGTCTAAACCGTCATCACCCATTTCCTTAGTCAGGTTTGCAGCTTCAACTTCCTTAATCTTTGTTGCTCCTCCTGCTACCGTTATATTCATTTCCCCATAGTTTTTAACTATAGCTCCTGCAAGTAACAATCCATATCCTTTTTCAGCATCTATATGTATTGTTCCCCTGTTATCAAGTATACCTCCTGACATGACTGCTATACCTATCTGTTTCTTGTTTCCTGAACCTACAGTTGTTATCGTTCCAGTATTTATACCTTCAGCCCCTTGCTCAATAAACATACCTATATTACGTTCAGTCCCACTTAATTCTATTGTTCCGTCATTCCATGCTACTGAGCCTTTTCCTGTTGCATACATTCCTATGCTGTTGCCATCCGTAACTTTAATTGTCCCGCTGTTCTTAATATTTCCTGTTCCCCTTAATACCCTTATTCCTGAACCTATAGGATCTTCTTCTGTAAATCCTGCTGCCATTCCTATTCCATATTTCCTGTTATCCGAGTCAGATATATCAGACTTTGACACTTTTATTTCTCCATAGTTTTCAACTAGCCCAGGAGTTGTTCCGGCAGCTGCACCTTTTAAATAACTGAATATAGCAACATTTCCTATACCGTTGGAAAAATCTATATTTCCTCTGTTTACTGCCGGACCTGCAACATAGAGTCCATAATTTTCATCTCCTGAAGATTTTAAATTATTATAGTTAGTTATGGAACCAGTTTTATCTGTAGAGTATATAAACATGGAATCTTTTCCTAAAGTAACTGTCCCTGTATTTCCTAGGTAACCTGTCACCACATTATTCCCTTGCCCTGTCATTACATAACCGAATGAACCGTTTCCTATTGTAATGTCTGATGTGCTGCTTGTCAGTGTCTGATTATTCCCTGCCAGATATACCGCTACCCCTTCCTTATTTTTTCCTAAAGTGGATCCCACGGAAATTTTCGCTCCATTATCTATTGTAACCGTTCCTTCATCAGAATATACTCCTATTGCTCCATCTCCTGCCGTTGTTGTCGAAGTTCCTGTAAGATTCACATTTTTCCCATATATTCCTATCGATCTTGTTCCTGCGCTTACTGTTCCACTACTCAATATTGTACTGTTCAGACTATTTGCCGAGTATATTCCTATACTTGGAGTAGTTGCAGAAACAGAATCTCCTACTGTTATCGTTCCTGTATTTGTGACCGTATGTGCTGCAAGTGTTATATTTTCGGAATGTATTCCTATAGACTGGTCACCTGTCAAAGTTATAGTTCCGTCATTTGTAATATTTCCCCCTGTACTTTGTGACATTCCCAGTGCTTTAGTTCCTGTACTGTCTATTGTACCAGTAGCATAGTTGTATAGTGTTCCTCCTTCAGTACGCATTGCCACTGAACCTTCACCTATTTTTATAGCTCCTTTATTTTCAGCATTATTACCTACAACATACATGGCAGAACCATTTTTACCTACTTCTATATTTCCGGTACTTTCATTTTTCAATAAAGTTGAAATTCCTGTTGTAGTATCCTTAGTACTGTACATTGCTGAAGAATTATCTCCTGTTAATGAAATTTTTCCGTGATTTTCCGCAAATATTCCATTTGTTGTATAAATCCCTACTACTTTTGCATTTGTAGAAGAAATATCTGCATTAGCCTGTAAACTCGTTACAGAATTATTTGAATTTATGAAAATAGTTTCATCATTATTAATTATCTTTGTATTTCTATAATTTAATGTCGTATTCTTAGCATTGATATAAGTATACGCATCTGTAGATGTCAGACTTAAATTATCAGTGAAGTTTGAACCTGATGTAAATGTCTTTCCTTCAAGCAGATAAACAGCAGAGCCTGCTCCAGTTATACTTATATTTCCTCCTGTTCCGTTAAAACTAGGAAGTGTTCCACCTGATGTTCCTGTCAGCTTAAATCCTGCTGACTCTTTTCCGATTGTATATGTTCCTCCTGTCACATTTAATGTAGAATCCGTTGCATTTACTCCTACACTTCCTTCTTTTATGGAAATATCTCCATTTGTATCAAGAGTTCCATTTGTCATTAAAATTCCTGTACTTCCTGTGTTTCCAGACAGATCAATGCTTCCAGAATGTGTCAGTTTAGAAACTGCTCCAGGATAGGCTGTAGTATCATTAACTGCGTATATTCCAAATACTCCTGACTTTCCACTTATCCCTTTTATCGTTCCTGTATTTGTTATTGTTATATTCTTTGAATCCGATGCTGTCCATTTTCCTGTTATAAGCTCGTTTGCTCCCCAGATTCCTACTCCTCCTGTTCCAAGCTCTATCTGCCCGTCATTAGCCAGTTTGGAGTTTGCTGCTCCATATATTCCTGTACTGTTATCTCCTGCCATTTTTATTATACCGGTAGATCCGTTAGTTATTTCCCCAAAATCTACTGCAAGAGCTGTAGACCCTGTACCAGTATAGTCTATCATTCCATTATTTATAACTTTTATACTAGAAGAAGATGTTGCACCATCGTAGTTTCCTTGCGATATTATATTCTTGTTAGCTGTACTTCCTGTCATTGTTATTCCTGGATTAACAGTTACATTTGATGCAGTAAAGTTCATTTTATAATAATCATCTGTATCATTGTCAATATTTACATTCTTGTCTATTTCAAGTGACCCTCTGTACACTGTATACGCTATATATTTATTTGAAGTAGTCCTTGATATATCCACCCTGTTTCCTAATGTCGAACCGATACTTCCTACATTTGCGCTGCTAAGTTTAATTGCCGTATTACCTGGATTTTCAAGTACAAATAATGAAGCTCCGTCTTCCAGCTTTATTTGAAGTTTTCCTGTACTTGTAGGTGTACCATCATTAAACATATTATTCAGGAATGTTGCCGTATCTGCTGCTGCTCCTTTAAAATAGAATGCAGTTCCTCCTGTCAATACGTTCCCTTCCACATTTCCTGTAATATTGAATTTACCACTAGGATTTGTTAAAGCCGGGCTTGCATAATTATAGAACATCAGTCCACCATCTTTTGCTTCCAAAACAGCAGGATTAGATATATTTATTGTTGAATTATCTGCATAAAGGGCAACTGCTTCACTTCCTGCAGAAACTTTTCCTCCTGTTATATTTGTTGTAGTCCCAGTTCCAATTGCATATAGAGAAATTGATTTTGCCCCTGATGTAGATAGTGTTCCTCCAGTCATATTAAATGTTCCTGCATTATTATATGCTCCTGTAACAGAAGTTCCACTCATATCAATTGACCCACTATTTATTCCTGTTGAACCTGATAATACAGATATTCCTATACTATTTTCTAATCCTGTTCCTGACATAGACCCTGTATTTTCAACAGTTCCACCTGATACTGCAAGCATACCAACAGCTTTCTTTGCAGGAGATGCAAATGTTATTGCACTGCTATTTGTAGCCTTACTTACTCCATTTGCGACCATACCTAGGTTGTTTGTTTCAGTAGCACTACCTCTAAGAGTAATAGTACCATTATTTATAGCTTGAGGAATACCGGAAGCACCTGTAGTTACGGTTCCTTTGTCTACTCTCATACCTATATTATAACTTCCACTTACATTAATATTACCGGTAGCAGTATTTGTAATGTCATCTGCTGCATCTACCTTTAAGACCATACCGGTGTTACCTCTTCCACCTGATACATTTATAGTTCCGGCATTAGTTACTTTACCGGTATACGCTCTTATAGCACTTGCTGCCGTATTCATAGTGCTATCTTCTAATACAGCCATACCTGATGATAATGAATCATTATTTCCATTAGAACCACTTATGTTAATCGTTCCGCCACTCATATTGCTAAAAGTCATATTTTCATCAGAAACTCTTGATGAAAGTTTTAATCCATAACTTTCTATTCCACCCATAGTTATAGTTCCATTATTTTGAACAGTTATGTGCGAACTATAAGATAAAGGTGCATATATTTGTATACCTATAGAGCTTTTACCATTAAATCTTATTGTATTATTATTTATTAATCTGTAATCACTTGTTGAATAGGGATCATTATTTTCGTAAGTTAGTATTAGTCCTATTTTATATCCTGTATATCCGCCGGGAGTTATTACATTTCCACCGCTTACTATATCAGGAGTTCTAGTTACATTTATAGTTCCTCCTCCTAATGATGGAGCTAGATTTAATATTGTAGAATTAGAAGTAGCTGAACCATCACTTCTTCCAACAGTTAATCCCCCTAAACCGTTGGGATTCCTATATCCTTCTTCTACGGCATCAGTTATAGTTCCAGTATTTACAATCTCTCTTACTCCTTGAGCACCACTTCCATGACCCAAAGTATCAGTTTGCATTTCAAAACCTACAACCAAAGGACCTGCTAGATTTATAGTTCCGGCGTTTACAAAACGACCATTTCTAACATTATCCATTGTTAGTATTCTAGAACCACCAACAAGAAACTTTTGTGCATTATATGTTCTACCTGCATTAGATTCAGTAGTTTTTTGTGTTTGATCTAATGGATTTATTGAATCAATAACTAAATCTTGATTTAATGTCCCAAC
>CAYYAV010000137.1:0-5168 GCA_964469865.1 uncultured Fusobacteriales bacterium
TCTAAAATAAAAAATAAAGATTTGTATGATATGATATCTGAAATAAGAAAATCTGATAAGGATTACAGATTGATTCTTGTAAATGGAATAGAAATAATAACAGATACATTAGTAAGTACAGATAAATATGATAAGACATATAGGCTATACAGCCAGAGATTAAAGGACAATCAGGAAGTTCACTATATGGATATAAGATTTAAAGATATCAATGTAAAATAAAATCAGGAGGAAGACAGTATGGATAGTTCTAATAATGCAGCGAAGTTAAAAGTTGTAGGTGTAGGTGGAGCTGGAGGAAATGCAATAAATGATATGATGCAGAGTGACATAATATCAGATGTGGAATTTATAGCTATAAATACAGATAAACAGGATCTTGAAAGATCATTGACTCAATCAAGGGTATTACTGGGAGAAGGAACAGGAGCAGGAGCAGATCCTGAAAAAGGGAAGAATGCTGCAAAAGAATCGGAAGAAAAGATAAGGGAAGTCTTAAAAGGGACAGACATGCTGTTTATAACAGCCGGAATGGGAGGAGGAACAGGAACAGGAGCTTCTCCGATAGTGGCTGAAGTGGCAAGAGGTATGGGAATACTGACAGTAGCGGTAGTCACTAAACCTTTTGAGTTTGAAGGTCCTTTAAAGAAGAGTAATGCCGAAACAGGAATTGAAAACCTTAAAAAGCATGTAGACACTCTGATAGCAATTCCAAATGAAAAATTATTTGAGCTTCCTAATATAAGTATAACCCTGATGAATGCATTTAAAGAAGCGAATAGCGTACTCAGAGTAGGAATAAAAGGGATATCTGACCTGATAACAAAACAGGGATTTGTGAATCTGGATTTTGCAGATGTAAAAGCAATTATGCAAGATTCAGGTCTGGCAATGCTGGGTTTTGGAGAAGCAAGCGGAGACGGTAAGGCTAAAACAGCCACTGAACAAGCATTAAATAGCCCTTTATTGGAAAAATCCATAGAAGGGGCAAAGAAAATATTATTGAATATAACTGCAGGAAGTGATATAGGACTCCATGAAATCAAGGAAGTATCTGAAACAGTATCAAAAAAAGCAGAAAATCCTGAAGCGAGCTTGATATGGGGAGTTATTATAGATCCACAGCTTGAAGGGACTATAAGAGTTTCTTTAATAGCAACTGATTTTGATGACAGGGAATATGGTTCAGGACCAAAGTTCAACCCTTCATCTGGCTCAAATGATGGAAAGCTGTTGAAAGACACACCGGCATCAAACGGTACAGGAGGATTTATAGTTCCGTCGTTTTTCAAGGATGAATAAAATTACTTGATTTTATTTTATTTTTCTGATAAAATAGATAAACCTGCTCTGCATAAGAATGTAGGGCTAAAAAGCCAAAGGAAAGGAGAATGAAAATGAAAAATTATGAGATAATGTTTATACTTTCTACTCAGTTAACTGATGAAGAAAAAAAGTCAGCGATTGAATTAGTTGAATCAACTTTGACTAAAGCAGGAGCTGTTGAGTTGAAGACAGAAATCTGGGGAGACAGGAAACTGGCTTATCCGATCAAGAAGAAAGAAAATGGATACTATGTCCTGACTTTATTCCAGATTGACGGAACTAAACTTACAGAAGTAGAAGAAAAATTAAATATAGCAGAAACAATATTAAAATATATGATAGTTAAGAATGACTAGTCATAAATATAATATGGGTAATAGAGGTTAGAGTTTAATAAAAATTATTAATAGGGGGAATTAGCATGAACTATGTATCATTGTTAGGAAGATTAACAAAAGATCCTGAGCTGAAGTATTCTCAGTCAGGAAAAGCTTTCTGTAATTTTACAGTAGCTGTAACAAGAGAATTTAAAAGAGATGAAGCAGACTTTATTAACTGTGTAGCCTGGGATAAGAGAGCGGAAGCAATAGCGGAATATCTTAGGAAAGGCAGGAGAATAGCTGTACAGGGAAGATTGAATGTAAGCAATTATGAAAAGAATGGTGAAACTGTATGGAGAACAGATGTCATAGTTGATAAATTTGATTTTATTGATTCGGCAAATTCTTCAGGAACCCAGCCGCAGTCATATTCTTCTCAAAATACACCGACAACAGGTAGTTCGTTTGTGGATAATGATAGTGATGAAATAATGGATGATGATGATTTTCCATTTTAGTAAGAAAACAGGAGGTGACCGGTAGAATGAAACCGTCTACAGAATTTAAAAGAAGAAAAAGAAGACCAAAAGTAAAATTTAAAGTAGAAGATATTAATTATAAAAATGTGGATTTATTGAAAAACTTTATGAATGATAAAGGAAAGATTTCTCCAGCAAGAGTAACTGGATTGGAGGCTAAAATCCAAAGAAAAATAGCTAAAGCTATAAAAAGATCCAGACAGATAGCTTTGATGCCTTATACAAGAATAGAAAAATAAGACTGCTGATAGAGGGCCACTCCCATTTTCTTTGGAGAGGTCTTTTATTATAACGGACATAGGTGATAAAATGAAGAAAATTTCTGTAATAATTTTTTTAATATTTCTAGTATTTTCATGTGGCTATAAAAAAGGAAAGAAACAGGATGATGAGTATAAAGACAAAACAGAAATAGAAAATAATGAAAAACAGAGGTATTTCTATAATAAGTCTATTGAAAAGGTAATAGAAGATTTTGAAGAAATACCAAAGAAGAATAGGATAACAATAGAAAAGTTCGAGAAACTGGAGTTTGAAAATAAGAATTTCTACAGTTCAAGAATTGTGGTAAAGGAATCTTCAAATTATGTACTGGAATATATCGGAATAGATGTTACAGGACTTTTTGTCAATGTAGATATGGAAACGGGAACGGATCTGGGAATGGTTGAAACTATTGTTGTCAACCTTATAGAAATTTCAGATAATGAAATCAAAGAAGAAGAGGCAAGGAAACTCTATGCAGAAATTCTTGCAGGAATGAAACAGGAGGAACTTAGTAATACCATAGTATATAAGAATGGCATAAAATACGGGATACAGATAGCAGCAGAAACGGGAAAGGTAACATTCTTTATACATCCATAGAATAGAGCTGGATTAATAGGAATATATTTAAAAAGGAGGATGGAAATGAATTTAGAAGCATTATTAGGATTATTAAACAATCAGGATTTGAATCAGCTGACATCACAGATAGGCGGAAATGAAAGTGATGTTAAAGGAGGTCTTACAGCAGCATTACCTGCAATATTGGGAGCACTGAACAGGAATACTCAGACAGCTGAAGGAGCAGAATCGTTAAATAAGGCACTGGAAAAACATGATGGCTCAGTATTAAATGATATTTCAGGATATTTAAGTAATCCTGACCTGACTGATGGAGCAGGGATACTGAATCATCTGTTTGGAGGACAGACAAATAATGTCGCTCAGGCTGTTTCCCAGTCAAGCGGACTAGATACTAATGGAAGCATGAAAATGTTACAGATGTTAGCTCCTCTTGTTCTAGGTGCATTAGGACAGCAGAAAAAAGAAAATAACCTGGATGCTGCCGGACTGGATTCATTAACTTCAATGTTGGCTTCAAATTTTGGATCTAATGAGCAGGCATCAGGAATGATGGGACTTGTTACAAATTTACTGGATGCAGATAAAGATGGAAGTATTGTAGATGATGTAATGGGCTTAGTAGGAAAATTCTTTGGTGGGAAAAAATAGACAGGATATGTATACATGAGAGTAATACAGTATGGATAAAAATATATACTGTATTACTTTTTTATTAGGAAAAAGTATACAAAATTTAATATATCAGCCATAAAGCCCATGGATAACATATGCAGTATTACCTGATATATTTATTGTTATAGGTTATAAAATATTAGAACTATAGTATAAAGAAAGAGGTAGGAAATGGATTTACATAATGGAAAAGAGATAAAAGCAAAAATATCAATAATCCTGGCAATGAGCATATTTGGGACAATAGGAATATTTATAAGGAATATCCCTTTTTCATCAGCAATGATAGCTGCAGTAAGAGGATTGATAGGAGCAGGCTTCCTTTATGTATTTACTCTTATTAAAAAAGGGAATGTATCGTGGATATCAGTGAAAAATAATATAAAAATATTAATCTGGTCAGGAATTTTTATTGGTATAAACTGGATATTCCTATTTGAGGCATATAGGTATACAACAGTAGCTACAGCTACATTATGCTATTATTTAGCTCCAGTTTTTATAATACTGATGTCTCCGCTATTTCTAAAGGAAGAACTGACTATAAGAAAGTTAGTATGTACTTTTATAGCACTAATAGGAATGTTTTTTGTATCGGGAGTATTTAAGGGAGGAATCAATATATATCAGATAAAAGGGATCCTTTATGGAACTGCTGCAGCTCTGTTATATGCCGGTGTAATAATACTAAATAAGAAACTCGAAAATATAGATGCCTATGATATGACGATAGTACAGCTGCTAACTGCAGGGTTGACGGTCCTTCCTTATGCTGTCCTTTCAGGAAGAATAATAGAAGGCACAGTCTCAACCACAGGAATAGTACTGCTCATCATAGTTTCTATAATCCATACGGGAATAAATTATGCAGTATATTTCGGAGCAGTAAAAAGATTGAAGGTTCAGACTGCAGCGATTTTCAGTTATATTGATCCTGTAGTGGCAATATTCCTTTCTAATCAGATTTTAAAAGAACAGATGGACTTATATGGAGTAATAGGAGCTGTTCTTATACTTGGGGCCACTCTTGTGAGCGAGATAAAATAAATAAAAAATTCTTTTTCAAGAGGAAACTAAGCTTATTTTATAAAATTTAGACTTTTCTATTCAGTATCAATTTTTTCAAGAGCCTGTCCCATATCTTCAATCAGATCATCTGTATCTTCTATTCCGACAGAAAGTCTGACAAGTCCTCCAGTTATTCCCATTTTTAACCGTTCTTCTTCAGGTACACAGGCATGGGACATCTTTACAGGATAGGAGAGGATGGATTCTACACCTCCCAGGCTTACGGCAACTATAGGATATTTTATATGTTTAAAGAACTGCTTGACATTCTTACAGGATCCCAGATCAAATGACAGTACTGCTCCTCCCGAATCTGCCTGGTTCCTATGTATGTCATATCCGTCATGTCCTGGAAGTCCGGGATAGTAGACCTTTCCTATTTTAGGATGGT
>CAYYAV010000138.1:0-5164 GCA_964469865.1 uncultured Fusobacteriales bacterium
AGTGTTTGCAACTAAACCTGGAGAATTTGATCCTAGAAAGTATATCGGACCAGCTAAAAATTATATGAAAAATTATTATAAAGAAAAAATCCAGACTGTGTTTGGTTCAGAAGGAGCTTATAAAAAAGGAACTGAAAGAAAATAAGAATAGTCTTAAATTATCTTAATTATTTTAAAATTAATAAAAAATAAAAAAATAGGGGAGTCAGTTTTCCTGACTGGCTCTCTTTAAATATTACAACAAGAATTACTGGGATGAGGTGAAAATTTTTTTTTTCATCTTTTTTATTTATAAGGAAATGGATATTATTAATTAGTTTGTAGGAGGAAAAATGAAAGCAAAAGTTGACAAGACAAAGTATATTTTTGTTACAGGTGGAGTAGTGTCTTCACTTGGAAAGGGAATAGTGGCATCTTCATTAGGAAGACTTTTAAAAGAAAGAGGATATAAAGTCACTATTCAGAAATTTGATCCATATTTAAATGTTGATCCAGGAACAATGAGCCCTTATCAACATGGAGAAGTATTTGTTACCGAAGATGGAGCGGAAACAGATCTTGATTTAGGTCATTATGAAAGATTTATAAATGAAGATTTGACAAAATATAACAATCTTACTACGGGAAAAATAATGTCAAGAATAATCTCCAAAGAAAGAAAAGGTGAATTTCTGGGTGGAACAGTACAGACTATACCTCATGTGACTGATGAAATTAAAGGGAATATTAAGAAAGCTGCAGAAAAAAATGAATCAGATATCATCATAACAGAAATAGGAGGGACTATAGGAGATATAGAAAGTGATCCTTTTATAGAAGCAATTAGACAATGGAAAAGAGAAGTAGGAAGGGAAAATATCGCATATATTCATGTAACCTTGCTGCCTTATCTCAAAGCTGCAGGTGAACTGAAAACTAAACCCACACAGCATAGTGTAAAGATGCTACAGGGACTTGGAGTAGCTCCAGATATAATAGTTGTAAGAAGTGAGCATCCTGTAGATATAAATATAAAGAAGAAGATATCCTTATTTTGCGACATTGATGAAGAAGCAGTTATTGAATCTTTAGATGCAGATAATCTTTACGAAATACCTCTTACAATGGAAAGATTGGGATTGGCTGATGTAATCTGTAAACATTTTAAACTTGAAAACAGAAAACCCTCTCTTATAGAATGGAGCAAGATGGTAGAAAAATTTAAAAATCCAAAGAAACTGGTAAAAGTAGCAGTAGTTGGGAAATATGTAGAACTTAAAGATGCTTATATAAGTATAAACGAATCAATAGAACATGCCGGGTTCAATCTTGATACAAAGCCAGAGATTGATTATCTGAAAGCAGGAGAATTTGACATAGAGAAACTTTCTAATTACGATGGAATACTTGTTCCAGGTGGATTTGGAGATAGAGGGATTGAAGGGAAGATATCAGCCATAAAGTATGCAAGAGAACATGGGATTCCATTTTTTGGAATTTGTCTAGGTATGCAGCTGGCATGTATAGAATTTGCTAGAAATGTCTTAAATTATAATAATGCCTCTTCTACTGAATTTGACAGAGATACACAATATCCTATAATAAGCCTTATGGAAGAACAGAAAGGATTGAAAGATCTAGGCGGAACAATGAGGTTGGGAGCGTATCCGTGTATTTTAAAAGATGACAGTATCACTGCAAAAATATACGGTAAAACAGGAATAAACGAGAGACATAGACACAGATATGAATTTAATAACAGATATAAGGAAGAATTTGAAAAATCCGGAATGGATATAGCCGGACTTTCACCAGATGGAGACTATGTAGAGGTAGTGGAAATAAAAGATCATCCATACTTTATTGCATGTCAATATCATCCTGAATTTAAGAGTAGGCCTAATAAACCTCATCCTCTGTTTACAGGCTGGATAAAGGCAGCTTTGAAAAAAAGGAATGAAAAATAAGAAAAGAAAATAAAAAAAGCTACTGTAAATCAAATAGCTTTTTTTATTTATTTTAATAAACTAATTTACTTATTAATTTATTAATCTCTTATTGTTGCCAGTAATTCCCCTAAAACTTCAACAGCCTTATCTGCATCTGGTCCTTCAGCATGAACAGTAACCTCAGAACCATTTTTGATTCCTATAGATAATAATTTTAATAATGATTTCCCATTAACAGTTTTACCATCATGTTCTACTGTAACATCACTTTCAAATTCTTTTGCCTTTGCAACAAAGACACCCCCTGGTCTAGTATGTAATCCTGTAGGATTTGTCATAGTAACAGTTTTACTTGCCATATTTATATATCCTCCTTATTTGTTAATACACCTTATTTTACATTAGTTTTATACATTTGTCAATGAAATAAATTAATTATTTATATATTAACTAAATGATTATATTTAAAGAATTAAAGTTTGAATATGTTACATTGCCAGGTTTTGAATTTTTGATTTTCTTTATGTTCTTTTTTTCACAGTAATCTACAGTAACTTTATCACCAGCATTACCTTTAGAATATTGAGCAGCAAGTTTTGCAGCATAAAGAATAACATCTATATCTATTTTTTTATTATTTCTCAGTATCAGTACGTGACTACCTGGAATATCCTTTACATGAAGCCATATATCATTAGAATTCCCTTTAGAAAAAGAAATCTCTTCATTTTCTTTATTATTTCTTCCAACAAAGATTTTAAATCCATTATATTCAAAGGAAAGAAGATCCCGTTTTTTAGATTTATTCAAATTGATTTTAGTACTGTTATTCTTATTAAGATTAAGTTCATTTTCAATTTCTTCAATTCCAATAAAATCAGTCTCTTTTTCTATAAAGACTTTTATCTGTTCAAAATATTCAATTTCTTTCCTTATATTAAGAAGTCGTTCGTTAAGAACAGTTAAAGTTCTTTTTCCTTTATTATATCTGCTATAATAAAGATTCAGGTTATCATTGGGAGATAAAAGAGGATCAAGCGGAACGGTAATATCCTTGTTATTATAGAAGTCAAAAAGAGAAGCTGACTTCATTCCATATTTTAGATAATGCATATTTGCAGCAAGAATATCTCCAATATTTTTATAATTTTCATAATTTTTATTTGAATTTAAGTCAATTTGTATATTCTTTTCTATTTTTTTATATTTTTTTATCTGTGAATCCACATATTTCAGTAAGATTTTCTTTTTTTCATTTATGACACTGGAAGTTATAGTAGTTCTGAAGTATTCATTCAGGCTATCATTCAATGTACTGAAAGAATATTTTAAAATCATTTTATCTGAAAAATCATTGAATTCATTGTATGTTAGCACTTTTTGAATCTTCCCCTGATTTTCTATTTCATATATAACAGGAAGATAATCAGAAAGATACCTCTTAAATAACTCAAAATTATCTTTGCAATGATTTGCAAAAGGTTTTCCAATTCCTTCTACTGTATTAATAAAATCTGATGTAATAAAAGGAAAATTTTCTTTTTCTATATATAAAGGAGAAATCTTTTTATTTTCAAAGGGAAGAGTGTAATAAGAACCTGTTATGATAATACGGTTTCCCTGGTCAATTCCTGAAAAATAAAGGGCAGATAAAATCCTGTTTCCAGAAGTTAGAAAAATATTACTGGATTTTCCCATGATTTCCATAATAAGAGTATATTTTTCAATATCTCCAAATTGATTAAGCTTTTCAAAATCAAAATATACAATACGGTCAAAACCTTCCTGCCTGATATTCGTTATAATAGAATTTAACAGATATTTTTTTAAGGATAAAAGGAACTTTGACTGAAAATCTGTATTATAGTCCTTTTTATCCTTTACATAAAAAATAGTAGAGTTATCCTTTACCTGAAACAGAAGATTATGCTTCCCAAAATAAAAAGAAAAGGAAGAACGGTCATACTGGTATATCTTTGTCAGTCTATAATTTAAAATTCTGTTCTTAACTTCACATATTAAAAATGATAGTCCAAGTCCATCTAAATAAATCATATCTTTCCCCATAATTTAAAATTATACATAATTTCTCGTAACCATAATATCGGTAGCATCTTCAATACTTATAATTTTTTCATCGCCGTCAACAAGAAGCATAATGATGTGCTTGTTGAGATCTAGTATTTTAATAAGCGATTTTATGGAAATTCCCTTTTCATTCAGGTATTTTCTGATAGCAGGACTTCCCTTAATAGAAGAGACTTGTACAATATCACCTTTTTCAAAATTTAAGATAGATTCAGGCTGTATATCTTTCTTTATTTTATTAAGGTTGCTGACAATAGTCTGAAAGACTTCTAAAAAAGTATCAAGTTTTTCTTTTGGAATGTCTGTTGTAACTTTTTCAAGAATATTAGAGTGAAAATTTCCATGATATTTGTAGGCAAGAAGTCCTTTTTTTGAAAGCTGGACATAGACTTTTCTCCTGTCATCATCAGAACGGTTTCTTTCAATAAAATATTTATCTGTTAATTTATTTACTGCTACAGAAGCAGTACCCATAGTAATACCAAGCCTTTCTGAAAGTTCATTCATAGTAAGGGATTCTTCTCCTATAGCTTCTATAACATGTAATTCTGTAGTAGTAAGACATTTTATAACCTGATTTAAGTTTATTTCTTCAATTTTATAATATGTTTTGTAAAATTTATCTAATAATGCTTCAATTTCTAAATACATACATTTACCTCCGAAATTATTTTAATGATTCAATTTTTTCCTTGTAGTTTCCACTGAATATGTAGGAACCTGCAACAAGGATATTTGCTCCTGCCTCTTTTACTTTTTTCCCTGTATCCTCATTTATTCCGCCATCTACTTCAATATCAATATGAGGAGCAGTGGATCTGAGCTCTCTTATCTTATCTATCATTCTTTCAATAAATTCCTGTCCTCCGAAACCCGGATTTACAGTCATTATAAGAACCATATCTAAATCTTGGAGATCATATTTTATAATATTAAGAGGAGTAGAAGGATTCAATGAAACTCCAACTTTCTTCCCATAGGATTTTATTAACTGTATAGTTCTATTCAGATGTTTTGATGCTTCAGCATGAACAGTAATTATATCTGCTCCTGCATTTACAAAATCCTTTATAAATCTGTCAGGATTTTCCACCATCAGATGTACATCAAAGAGAAGATTGGAATGTTTCCTGAGAGCAGAAATAACA
>CAYYAV010000139.1:0-5155 GCA_964469865.1 uncultured Fusobacteriales bacterium
ATACAGTCTGGGGAGGAAAGCTTCTTTACTCTCTCGGAATAGATGTCCCAAAATGGAAATATTTTATAGCAAATCCCGGATTGAAAAGATCTTTAATGATTCCAGTTATAAGGAATGGAACAGCACTTAGGAATATCGGAATAATATTAGGAGCATTGATAGCATCATTACTTGCTTCAGAATTTAAAATATCAAGGATAAGGAATAAAAAACAGATAATTGGAGCTGTTGCGGGTGGATTTTTAATGGGGGTGGGATCAAGAATTGCATCAGGATGCAATGTCGGAGCATTCTTTTCAGCCCTGATGTCATTTTCTGTAACCGGATGGTTTTTTGGAATAGCGTCTTTTATAGGAGCAGCTATAGGAAGTAAGATATTATTGAATTACATAATCAAAAAATAAGGAATGGAGAGGTAAAAAATGAGAATAAGGCCAATTTTAATTGCAGTATTATTTCTAGTTACAGTCCTAGCCTGTAACAACAAGAATACAGTAGGGGAAATCAAGATAGATGAAGTAATAAAAAATCTTGATAACCCTAAATACGTATTTGTAGATAACAGGGATGACAGTTTTTACAACGGATTTAAGGATAAGGATACAAAAAGAGGAGGACATATAAAAGGGGCTGTACAGTTTAACTGTGCTATCTTTGACTATATAGAAGAAGACAAGTTTGAAAGTTATGTAGGAGCTAAAGGCATAACAAAGGATAAGACAGTAGTATTCTATGGAACAGAAAGAGAAACACTGAACTGTATAAGTGGAGAATTTGCAGCAAGAGGGTATAATACAAAAATATTTGATGGATTTAAGGAATATGCAAATAATGATAAGTATCCTATGGAATCATTCCCTAATTTCCAGTTCAGTGTTTCACCTGAATGGATAAATGAAGTTATACAGGGGAAAAAACCTGAAACTTACAATAATGATAAATTTATGATATTTGAGGTGTCATGGGGACCGCTTGAAAAAGCAGAAGGATATAAGACGGCACATATTCCGGGAGCCTATCATTTTAATACAGACTGGGTTGAAAATGATCCGGTATGGAATTTCAGCGAACCTAAAGTTGTAGAAGAGAACCTGCTGAAAAATGGTATAACATCAGATAAGACTATAATCCTATATTCAGAAGATCATTCAGCTGCTTATCGTGTATTTCTTGCACTGAAATGGGCAGGTGTTAAAGATGTAAGGGTATTAAACGGTAATCTCTCTACATGGACTGATAAAGGATTTACTACAGAAAATAAGATAAATAATCCTACAGCTGAATCTGTCTTCGGAGTTACAGTTCCGGTACATCCTGAATATATAGTAGCAATGCCTGAAGATGCTATCAGTATGCAGAAAGAGGGCTTAAAACTGATTAGTAACCGTTCGTGGGAAGAATATACTGGAGAAATAAGCGGATATGACTATATTCCAGGGAAAGGAGAACCTTTAGGGGCAATCTGGGGATTCTCAGGTGTAGATGCTTCAAATATGTCGGATTATCTTGATCCAGATGGAACCTTAAGAAATCCCAATGAGATATTTGAATTATGGAAAGGACAGAATATACTGAAAGGTGATAAGCTTGCATTCTACTGTGGAACAGGGTGGAGAGCTTCCATACCTTGGTTTATGACACAGATGGCGGGATGGAGTGATACTTATGTCTATGACGGTGGTTGGAATGCATGGCAGATGGACCCTAAGAATCCTGTTCAGACAGGAGCACCAAATAATATGCAGAAACCTGATTCAAAGAATAATTATGGTAAAATAGAGAAGAAAGCTAATGCAACTTGTAGAGGATAGTAAATTTGAACTTATTAATAAAGTTAAAATAAATAAAATTTTGGAGGTAGAAAAATGAGTGAAAGAATTGACACAACACAATATACAAGGGATGAACTTATTGAAAAAATGAGAAAGGATTCGGAAGAACTGTTTGCCAGTGGGACATTTTTCTGTAGTGAGGCAGTTGTCACAGTTATTAATAATTATCTGGGACAGCCTTATCATCCGGATGTAGTAAAAATGGCAAGTGGATTCCCGATAGGTATGGGAAAAGCAGGATGCCTATGTGGAGCAGTATCTGGAGGGCAGATGGCTTTAGGTATCGTATATGGTAGGACTCAGGGTGAAGAAATGCAGGAAAAAATGTTTGAAGAATCTAAAGGCCTTCATGACCATGTAATAAAGGATTACGGTTCATGCTGCTGCCGTGTAATGACTAGACAGTGGAAAGGTGATGAATTTAAAAGTCCTGAAAGGAAAAAACATTGTATAGCAATAACAGGAAATGTGACACAATATGTAGCTGAAAGGCTTATTGATGAAAACAAGATTCCCTGTAAATCAGAATAATATAAAATAAATAAAAAAGAGTGATGAGAATATGGAAATGATATATCTTGATAATGCTGCTACTACTTATCATAAGCCTGAAGAAGTTATAGAAAGTGTCGTTTACGGATTAAGGAACATGGGAAATAATGGAAGAGGAGTAAATGAAATAGCAATCAGTACAGCAAGGATAATATATGATACAAGAGAAAAGCTTTCTGATTTTTTCAATATAGGAAATTCTCAACGTATATCCTTTACTTCCAATGCAACAGAAGCTCTAAATATAGCGATAAAGGGAACATTTACAGGAAATGACCATGTTATAACCACTGAAGTGGAACATAATTCTGTATTACGTCCCCTTTATGAGCTAAAGGAAAAAGGTCTTGAAATTACTTTTCTTAAGAAAGAGGAAGTATTTAAGTTTGACGGAGAAAAAATAAAGAAATATCTGTGTGAAAATACAAAGGCAATAATCTGTACACATGCATCTAATCTTACAGGAGATATACTGGATATTAGGAATATAGGCAGATTCTGTAATGAAAACGGTATACTTTTTATATTGGATGTATCACAGAGTGCAGGAATAATTCCTATAGATGTAAAAAAGCAGGGTATAGACATACTATGCTTTACAGGACACAAGGCTTTGATGGGACCTCAAGGGACAGGAGGAATATATGTACGTGAGGGACTTGAAATTGCTCCTTTGAAAACCGGAGGGAGCGGAATGGAGACCTATAATGAAAAACATCCGAGGAATATGCCCGAAAGACTGGAAGCCGGTACACTGAATGGACATGGGATAATAGGGCTTCGTGCAGGTATAGGATATATAGACAGGATAGGAATAGAAAATATACATAGAAGAGAAACGGATCTGATGTGGAAATTTTATGAAGGTGTAAAAAATATAAAAAATATAACAGTATACGGTAATTTTCTGGAAAATGGGAAAAGACTGGAAAGGACGCCCATAGTTACATTGAACATAGGAGATGTTGATTCCGGGGAGCTTTGTGATATCCTTAACAGTGAATACGGGATAGTCACAAGAGCAGGAGGGCACTGTGCTCCCCTTATGCATAAATCCCTAGGTACAGAAGAACAGGGGGCTGTCAGATTCAGTTTCTCTTACTTCAACACTGAAGATGAAGTGGACTTTGCAATAAAGGTATTAAAAGAAATTGCTGATGAAATATAATTTTATAGTTTTAGGAAACTGAACTGTTAAAATTATTAAAAATATCTATTTTAAAATTAGGAGTGAATGATGATGGAGATTTTAAATTCAAAAAAAGGGTTATTCCTTATGGGAATCCTTACAGGATTAGTGATAATAATGCTGGCAATTGCCGGTAATCCTAAAAATATGGCAATCTGTGCGGCATGCTTCATAAGGGATATGGCAGGAGCCATGAGGTGGCATAATGCTGCTGTAGTACAATATTTCAGACCGGAAATAGTAGGGATTGTCTTAGGAGCACTTGTAATTTCAATATTTACTAAAGAATATAAAGCAACTTCAAGTTCTTCCCTGATAATAAGATTTGTCGGAGGAATAACGATGGTTATAGGAGCTCTTGTATTTCTTGGATGCTCTACAAGAATGGTATTGCGTATGGCAGCAGGGGATATAAGTGCTTATGTCGGACTGATAGGATTGATTTTAGGTGTAGGAACAGGGCTATTTTTTCTTAAGAGAGGATACTCGTTGGGTAAAAAGACTGAAATTAAGAAGGAGATAGGATATATTTTCCCGTTAATATTATCTATACTGCTTATTCTAAGTATTACTACTACTCTTTTTGCTAAAAGTGAAAAAGGACCTGGAAGTATACATGCTCCATTTATTATATCACTTGTAGGAGGAATCCTGTTTGGAATGATTGCTCAGAAGACAAGAATGTGCTTTACAGGAAGCTTCAGAAATCTTTTCTTTATGAAGAATTTTGAAATGATAATGCCAATATTAGGAATGTTTGTGGCAGTTTTAGCATATAATATGATTTCAGGAAATTTTAAAATAGTCTCTTATGGTCCGATAGCTCATCCACATGTGATATGGAATATACTGGGAATGTATGTAGTAGGTTTATCAGGGACACTGCTTGGAGGATGTCCTGTAAGGCAGATTGTTCTGGCTGGACAGGGATCAATAGATTCGGTGGCAGTTGTAGCAGGAATGTTTGTCGGCAGTGCACTGGCACATAATTTTAAAATCGCCTCTGCAGCAGCGGCTAAAGCAACGGAAAAATCCCCAGCTGTGGCAGGAGGTCCAGGAATAAACGGACAGATAGCAATATTCATATGTATAGCAGTCCTGCTGGTAATAGGGTTCCTGGGAAGCAGGAAAGGAAAACAGGATGCTTAAGAAGACATTGAAGCTTATAGTAGCTTTTCCTACGACATCAGAAGCACTTAAGATGGAAAAAGTATGTAGAAATAACAGCATAAAAGGAAAACTTATACCTATTCCAAGGGAAATATCGGCAGGATGCGGAATGGCGTGGAGCAGTGAAATAGAATTAAAGGAAGATGTCTTAAAATTGATAATGGATAATAATATAGCCATTGATAAGACTTATGAAATATTTAAATAATAATACATGTAATATAAGACGTATGAATATGTTTAATTATAAATTAAAAATATGGATTTTGATATTGCTTTTCACTAATTTATAGTGTATAATTATATGGCAATACGGGAGTGGATGAGTTCTGGTGTGCTCTCCGGTCTTCAAAACCGGTGTGAGGGGTTAGGAGCCTCTTAGGTGGGTTCGATTCCCACACATTCCCGCCAT
>CAYYAV010000140.1:0-5154 GCA_964469865.1 uncultured Fusobacteriales bacterium
AAAAATTACCCGTCAGATTACGGAATATTATATACAAAATGGAGCTAAAAATTTTCATATCAAAATCGACAGGATAGATAGTGAGTATATAATATATACTTTCGGATATACAGAACTTTCTCCCAAGAAAGTCGAGGAGATAAAAAAGGCAATGTCCATCCATAATGATATGGAATATGGTGAATATTGGGAACTTATGGGAGAAGGTGAAGACACTGATGAACTTATCCTTGTTGCAAGGATATGTGATTCTGTATATATGAACTATGAAAACGGTATTCTTGAACTTACTTTGAAGAAAAGATTCTAGCCTAATTTTTAATTTAGGATTATTCTCTTTAGTGATATGAGAAAATAAAACTGTTGACAAAATAATGAATTTTATATATAATGTATTTGACAAAAAAATGTAATTATTACAAATTAATAATTAAAATAAAAATAGGAGGAAGTAAAATGGCATTAATTGGAAAAAAACTGGAAAATTTTACAGTACAGGCATATCAGAATGAGGAATTCAAAGAGCTGAACTTTGAAAAGGACATGTTAGGAAAGTGGAATATCTTTGTATTTTATCCTGCAGACTTTACTTTTGTATGCCCTACTGAACTTGAAGACTTGGAAGCTCAGCATGAAGAATTAAAGAAAATGGGGTTCAATGTCTATTCAGTAAGTACTGATACACACTTTACACATAAGGCTTGGCACGATCATTCAGACGCTATCAGTAAAGTTACCTATGCAATGATAGGAGATCCTAAAAAAGAACTGACTAGTATGTTTGAAGTGCTTGAAGAAGAATCAGGACTGGCTTTAAGAGGAACTTTCATCGTAAATCCAGATGGAAAGATAGTTGCTTATGAAGTAAATGACGGCGGAATAGGAAGAGATGCTTCTGAACTGGTAAGAAGAGCAAAAGCTGCTAAATTTGTCCATGACAATCCTGGATTGGTGTGCCCTGCTAAATGGAAAGAAGGAGAAGCTACTTTAAAACCTGGTCTGGACCTTGTTGGTAAGATATAAGGTATTATATTTAAAATATGCTAAGTTATATTAATAGGAGCTGTTATTTATCTATAACAGCTTTTTCTAAAGATTTTAATAGAATAAGGAGATAAAAATATGGGATTACTAGATAAAAATATTGTTGAGCAGTTAAAGGTATACTTTGATAAAATTGAAACACCTATCGAAATAATTGCCTTTTTTGACAGCAGTGACAAATCAAAGGAACTGGAAGGATTTCTGGATGAAATCAATGTTATTTCCCAAAAAGTAAATATTACGAAAAAAATATTTGGAGAAGATGCTGATTCTGAAGAAAAATTCAATATTACAAGACCTGTTTCCTTTACTCTGACAGTATCAGGAAAAAAGACCGGTATAAACTTCTATGGAATTCCTGGAGGACATGAATTCAACAGCTTTATTTTGGCAATTCTTGGACTTTCAGGATTAGGAAAGAAACTGGAAGGGAATCAGCTTACAAGAATACAATCTATCAATAAACTTTTAAACATTGAAACATTTATTTCTCTTTCATGTACAAAATGTCCTGAAGTAGTTCAATCATTAAATGTCATTTCAATGGCGAATGATAATATCACAGCTTCTCTTGTGGATGGCGGAGTTTATCCTCAGGAAGTTTCTGAAAAAAATATTCAGGGGGTTCCAGTTGTGTTTATTAACGGTCAGCAGGTATCTGTTGGTGAAAAGACTATGGAAGAACTTATTACTCTGGTATCAAATGCCTAATATTCAAATTTTGAATCAGATTATTTACCTGATAAAAAACCGTCTTAATAATTAAGACGGTTTTTTATTATTTATTTAAATGAAAATTGGGTAGCTATTTTACTGTGCTGTAGCTGTATTTTTAACATTACTGCTTGAAGGAACATTTCCTGAAGGTGCCGGCACTCCTTTGTTTCTATTTCCTCTCGGTCCTTCTTTTCTCTCCAGTATCTGTAGTACTATCTGTGATTCTTCATTAGTCAGCTTCTTTCCGTTCTTAATTTTTGTCTTTATCCCCTCTATTTTAGCAGGATCTATTTTTTGTTGTGTATTTTCATCATTTCTGTTTTTTCTGTCCCTGTCTTTTCTGTTTCCCTTTCTTTCAAGAATTTCAGCAGCCTCTGCCATTTCAGCTTTTGTGGCTGTCCCATTTTTAAGTTTATCCTTCAGTTCTGCCATTCTTTGCAAATTAACCTTGGGTCCATTATTTGGAACAGTTTGAGTATTAGAAGTGCCAGAATTTGTGCTGCTATTATTTATAGCTGTCCCTGCTGCAAATAATGTAAGAGATGTTAATAAAACCACTCCTATAATTATTTTTTTGCTGTTTTTCATTATTCTTCCTCCTTAAATTTTATTTTTCTATTTTTAGTTATACTGAATTATGAGATATTTTTGTATTTCTCATTTGCAAAGTTATAATATCAATTAATTTTGACAAATTTATGTCCATTTGCTTTATAATTAATTTGAAATTTTACTTTTCAGAAATATATGGTAAAATATAAAAAATATTATAATATTCATATTTAAGGAGTTAGTATATGTATAACATACTTATTACTGATGATAACAGGCAGATTGCCGCCATATTATCAGAATATGCCAAAAAGAACGGATTTAAAGCTTCTGTGGCACTAGATGGGGAAGAAGCATTAAATGCTGTAAAAAATAATAATTTTGATATTATTTTACTGGATGTCATGATGCCCAAAAAGGACGGTTTTGAAGTATGTAAGGAAATAAGGTCCTTTTCCAATGTTCCTATTATCATGATAACTGCAAAGGGGGAAGATTATGAAAAAATAATGGGACTGGAAATGGGAGCTGATGACTATATTGTAAAGCCCTTTTCTCCTGGAGAAGTGATGGCAAGAATCCGTGCTATCCTGCGAAGGATTGTTCCATCTGAAAATAATAGTGATGCCGATTCCAAAGTTTTTACTTATGATAATCTCACAATTAATCTAAATAACTTTACTGTTTCAATTAATGATCAGCATGTCTCCTTAACAAAAAAGGAAATCGAACTTCTTTGGACAATATCAGGAAATCCGAAAAAAGTATTTACAAGAGAAGAACTTCTTGATAACATCTGGGGATTTGACTATTTTGGTGATAGCCGTACTGTTGATTCCCATATAAAAAGGCTTCGTGCAAAGCTAGACACCTATCCTCATGAAAAATGGAATATAAAGACTATATGGGGTGTAGGATATAAATTTGAAACTTCTGAATAGGATGAGAAAGGAAAAAAATGATTTTTTTTAAAAAATGGAATATTAAAATTAAAATTCTATATAAGCTGATATTTTATTTTGTAATTTCACTGCTTCTTTTTTCTATTGTTGTTGGGGGAGTATTTTCTTCAATGTTTATAAAAAATACTATAAATCTCACAAAAAAGAACTTAGAAATAAGAGCACTTAAAATATCCAGCATACTTTCCAATGCTCCTGTTAACAGGACTGACAAGACTGAAGAGAATCTTAGAAAACAGAACAGGAAAGATGAGCACTCTTTTAACGGTCCTTTAAATGAGCGTAGGAGAAATATGCGTTTAATAGAGGACATTGCCATGGCTGAAGTCTGGTATGTAGATGCCAAAACTGGTGAAATTACTCAAGGAAGGACAGATAAAAACACCCCCACTTCTTATCTGAAGTTACCTCCCAATGCAGAAAATGTCATACATACAGCCTTGAAGGGTAAAATCAATACTTCAGAAAATTTCAGCGAGTTTTTAACCAACCGTTCCATTACTGTCGCAGCACCAATCTTTGACCCTTTGAATAAGTCTTCCATTGTCGGAGTAGTACTTCTTCATTCACCTATTTCAGATTTATCTGAAGCTCAGACAACGGGAATATATACTATTATACTGAGTATAACTATTGCTCTTATTATTGCCGGTATTAGTGCTGTCTTACTCTCACTCAGTTTTTCAAAACCTTTGGATAAGATAAAAAATACTGCTCTTTTCTTAGCTGACGGTGACTATACTTCCAAAACCGGAGTAAATCAGAATGATGAGATCGGGGAACTCGCCAAAACCATAGATGAACTGTCAAATCGTCTATACATCAGTTCAAAAGAAAGTGAAAGATTTGAAAAAATGAGAAATGACTTTATAACCAATATTTCTCATGAACTAAGAACTCCTGTAACAGTCATAAGAGGTTCCATAGAAGCCATATGTGATGGGATTATAACCGATAAGGATACAGTTGATGATTTTCATAGGCAGATCCTGTCTGACAGTATCCATCTCCAGAACCTGGTAAATGACCTGATTGATTTAAATAAGCTTCAAAATCCTGATTTTTCCATAAAGAAATCAGAAATAAGCTTATTTGATACTGTTAATGATGCTATTAGGAGCATGAAGCAGCTTGCAAATAAGAAAAATATTAATATTAATTTTTTCAATTCTTCAAGAAGTACTGACTACCTGTTTGTTGGGGATTATCAACGTATACGTCAGATGATTATTATTATTCTAGATAATGCCATAAAATTTTCCCAAGACGACAAGCATATAAATATTATCTTGGAAAATAAAGAAAATTACTATATCCTGGATATTTCTGATCAGGGAAGAGGAATTTCAGAAGAAGAGATTGAAAAAATATTTGACCGTTTTCATAAGTCCGATAAAGGTAACAATGATGGAATGGGCCTTGGTCTTGCGATAGCTAAACAGATTGCCATAAGACATGGAATAATCCTTTCTGTCAAAAGTACATCTGACATAGGAACTACTTTTTCCTTTAAATTTCCCAAAAATTGAATTATTTCCATTATATTAAAAAATTCCATATAAAATCAATAAAAAATACGATCCGTTTCAAAAGTCAGCTATATATAATTTTACAATATATTATGCTAAAAATAATTACTTTTGAGACGGCTCATTTTTATTATTTAAATATTTATAGTAACTGATACTTCAAAATGAAGTGCCAGTTCTGCAGCAGTTATATTTCTTTTATCAGTAGTATATATAAAATTTCAAACAACCTATTTATCTGCATATTATTTTCCTTATTCTATTTTATTATTTCCGGTATTTTTAGATTCTCCTTCAGAGAAATATTTTTATTCCCTTTTTTCCCTATGTTTCTACCTCATTTTATTATA